>DBCM01000126.1 GCA_002293045.1 Flavobacteriales bacterium UBA958
GGCACCTGAGTAATCAGCAAGTACAAAGAAATACCCACCCACCCGGTGGTCAATTCATAAAAAGACAAAATTGGGGACGGAATGGCCTGAGAAAGCTTCGCGTTCGAAACCGAAAAGATACCTGCGAGCAAGGCACTTAATAAACCGATTCCCGTGGCCAGTAATACATCTCCTTTAAAATCTCGTGCAATAAACGCAACCCCTGCCACCACAATCAAACTAAACCATAGTTTTTTCCACTGAAATGCTGTTTTCATAATCAGGGGCTCTAACCACACCACATGAACCGTAGTAGTTGCCAGGCACAAAATACCTAAAGAAGCGGTGGATATTTGAATGGCATAATAGAATGTAATCCAATGCAATGCGACCACAATTCCAACCAACACTACGCGTATAATGTGCGTTTTGGGTACCCTAAAACTCGATGTAGTGAACCATAAATACACCAATAAGCCGAAGGAAGCTATGAATACACGATACCAAACAATGATGAAGGATTCTTGGTGTAGCAATTTTCCAATTATTCCCGTAAACCCCCAAAGAAAAACAATGCCATGCAATAAAAGAAACTCCTTGAGTCGAGGCATCGATTATTTAAGCTTTTTCCAAGCGGTAATGGAATTTTTGCTTTGATTCACATACGTTGAATCGCCATCAGCCTCGGCCAATTTAATACACTGTTCAGCAGTTTTTATCGCATCCGCATACAATCCAAGTTCTGCTTGAATTAACGATTTGGTTCGATACATCCAATACGCCTCTGGACGCGAAGCAAGTGCTTTTTCAACCCATTCTAAAGCTTGCTTATTATTTATTTTTTCATCCAAATAGAATTTAGCCGCCGTATGATAATCATTGGCACTTGGCCCGTTCATTACTTTTTGAATCGAGGCTAAAACTTTATCTTTTGTATTCAGGGTGAAGGGAAATTTCACCGCTACGTGGTCCCAAGCAATAAACAAATCTGCACCGCTGTTTTCCAATTGGTCTAAACCGATGGTTAGGTTCTCAGTAAGGTCAGCTCGCACACTTACGGTTGAAGTAAGTTCAAGTGCCACTTTTTTGGGATCCCAAACGGGTGGCATGCCCCAATTACCAAATTCCGTATAAAACGCTAATTTCCACGAAGTTTTTCCTGGCATTGCAAAGAGTGCATAGGTACCTGCAGGCAAGGTATCATTGCCAAAAAACAAGGCGTCAGAAGTGGTGAATTTGGTATTTTCATTGGCCCCTAGCCTCCAATAAGCATCAAACGGGATTAAATCACCAAAGATTATTCGACCATTAACTGCGGGTCGCGAATAACTAATACTGATATCTGCCAAGCCCACACGTTGCTCTATTTTGCAAGCTGGACTTGCTTTCGGTGCGATGATTTGCGACTGTGCAGCAGAGACTATTCCTAAAGAAAGTGCTAAAAATAAGATGTTTTTCATGGTTACCTTTTATTTAATTAATTGACTAATTTCATTATATGCTGCTTCCGTGGCGCGTTCAAAACCTTGTTCTAACAGGGCCATAACTTCAGCTTCCCTACCTGTATTCCACTGCTTATGTGCCTTGTGAAACTGCCAGTTACCGGCTTGTTCTTGACCAATTAACAAGACGCCTTCACGTTCACCCAAGAAACCAAAAATACGTTCGGATGCGCTGATCCGCTTAACATACTTTGTTTCCTTCAATACCTTTTCCCAAACCACTTGACTGAACAAACTCACTAATTCTTGGGCTTGATCGGGATTCGTTTCATTCAAGGTTTTCCAAGTTTCTCCCTCAACCCCATTCACAATTAAAAACGCTACAAAATCAGTTTCAAGTGCTTCTAACTGTGTTAAAGTTAAACACGGATATTGCATTATTGTTTGTTTTTTGCAGTGTAAACATCTAGGGTCACATCCACCACTTCAGTCAATGTTTTCTGGGTTGTAGCCTGTTCGAAGGTCAAGGTGTAGGTGCCTTGTTTCGGGAATTTATCATGCATAAATAGCTTGGAAAAGGAAACCAACGAGCCGCTTTTATTCCCTGTCCATTTCCCGGTGGGATCTGCAGTGACAATTTCTAATGGAAACCGAGATGATTTACCCATCGGGCCATTGATGGTTAAGTACAACCATAAATTTGCATAGGGATAGTCGACGGTCGTTCTAACGGTAAGTACAAAATCGTGTGTGTTCACGGTATCTGTGATTTTTACCTTAAACGTAGGATGAAACTTCTCTTTCCATGCGTGGTCTGAAATCGCGACGGATTGGTTGAATACGGCGTCTGACCCGCAAGCGGACAGTAAAAACAAGATACTTACAAACGCGGCAATGAAACGAACCTTACGCATTGGATACCGGTTGATTTGGGTTTCTGGGTTTCTTCTTCTTTTTCTTGCGATTCTTTTGCTTGTTCTCGAAGCGATTAAGGCTGTCTTGTCCAACCACGTTTTCAAAGCCTATTTCCACTTCTTTTTCTACTTCAAAAGCAAATTCCTTCAAATCTCTCGGGGTATTTCCGTTTTTATTCATTTGTTGAACTTTACGGACTTGTTCCGGGGTTAACACCACCAGAGCTCCTTCTCCCGGATAGGCATACCACATCAAATGTTTAAACACATCGGTTTTAACATGATAGGCATCTCCTTTCTCCGTTTTCAATTTAATATCGGCCTTCGGCAAGGCTTTGAGGGCCTCGGTGTACATATCTAATTCATAATTCAAGCAGCATTTCAGTTTCCCGCATTGGCCTGCTAATTTTTGAGGATTCAAAGACAGTTGTTGATAACGTGCCGCTGCGGTTGAAACCGATCGAAAGTCGGTCAACCAAGTTGAGCAGCACAATTCTCTTCCACACGACCCAATGCCGCCTAAGCGAGCAGATTCCTGCCGCGAACCAATTTGTCGCATTTCAATTCTAACCTTAAATGCGTCGGCCATGTCCTTAATGAGTTGACGAAAATCAACCCGTCCTTCTGCCGTATAATAAAACGTTGCTTTGGACAAATCCGCCTGATATTCTACATCAGAAATCTTCATCTCTAACTTTAGATTCATAGCAAGCGTGCGAGATTTGTACATGATGTCCTTCTCCAAGGAACGGCCTTTAATCCATAAATCAATTTCTTCTTGTTTCGCGATGTGCATGATTTTACGGGCCTCTGCGTGCTTGAACGTCGGTGCTTTTCGTTTCACCTGAATTCTAGCCAATTCACCCACTACAGAAATTACCCCGATGTCATATCCTGAAGATGCTTCTACTACAACCACATCACCCGCTTGAAGGCCTAGGCCATTGATGTTACGGTAAAAACCTTTACGGGCGTTTTTGAAACGCACCTCAACGATTTCATATGCTTTTTGGTTTTCGGGTAAGGCTACATTGCTGAGCCAATCGTATACTTCTAATTTATCACAACCCCCACTGCTACACAGTCCGTTATTCTTACACCCGTTAGGGGTACCTCCTGATCCACATGATGCGCAGCCCATATCTTTTTTTGGTAAAAATAAACAATTAAGCGCGATGAATGAACCTCATCGATTGAAAACTCATTTGAGTGAAGCGTATTTTCATGTTGGCATTTCGTTCTAAGTGAAAATATGCCGAATCAAGCTCTTCGATAAAGAGACGAATGTTATTTCCTGTAATGTAGGGTGAGAACTTCTCTGTAAATTCAAATTCTTGAGCCGTTAAGCGCACGTGATCTGCCCCAAGATAATTGAGCATAAGGCTCTGACGAAGCATGTGCAGGACATAAAGAATAAACACCTTTTGACGTTCTTTGGTGAGCAAAGAAACCTCATCTGCCCAATTCATCATTTGAATGACGTCTTTTTTGTAGCTGCTGCGCATGAGCTTGATAAATAATTCTCGGTACACTGCCGTACTTTCTCCATCTTTCATTACAGACAAGGCTGCACACAAATCACCATCCGCAAAGGAGGCTACCCCATCCGCCACGTTGGCTTCCATCTTACATTGCTTTTGAAGATAGTTTGAAATCTCAAAGGCTTGAAGACGGTTGACTTGCACGGATTGCGTTCTAGAACGAATGGTGGTTAATATCGCTTGTGGATTACTTGAAAGCAAGATAAAAACCGTTTGAAGGGGTGGCTCTTCTAAAATTTTCAAGATTTTATTGGAGGCGTGGGCATTGAGTTGATCCGCTGCAAAGATGATCATAACCTTGTACCCCCCTTGAAAGGATTTTAGACTAATTTTCCGGACAATTTCTTTACTTTCCTCACTCCCAATAATGGGCGTTCGCTCTTTGTCATCCATGAATTTGGTCCAATCAAACAGGGAGAAATAGGGGGATTCCAATACCATTTCTCTCCATTTGGGAAATAGATTGTCTGACGTTTTACTTATGGACTGAATTACTGGGAAGACCATATGCAAATCGGGATGTTGCAATTCGCTGACTTGAAGGCAGGAGCTGCATTGTCCGCACCCATCTTGAACCGAGGGGTTTTCACAGAGCAGATAACGGCTAAACGCAAGCGCTAAGGCCAATGTTCCATGCCCTTCATTCCCCATGAAGAGTTGCCCATGGGCAACTTTTCCAGATTTTGCCTCTGTTAACAAGTGAGCAATTAGCTCTTTTTGACCGACTACATCCTTAAAAAACATAGGTAAAATTACGCATTATCGGTTGGATTCTCTGCTAAAAGATCTTTAGATATAATCAACACAAACTCACCTTTGATTGCTACGGTATTAAAGTGCTCAAGGGCCTGAGAGATGGAGCCACGAAAATGAAATTCGAACATCTTTGAAATCTCCTTAGAGACGCAAATCTTACGGTTGCCTCCTACGTGTGTGGCTAATTGCTCCAAGGTTTTCAATAAACGATAAGGCGATTCATAGAGCACCACGGTACAATCCATGGCCGCAATATACTCGAGGCGGGTTTGACGTCCTTTTTTATGGGGTAAAAATCCTTCAAAATAAAATCGGTCTGAAGGGATCCCTGAAGCAACCAACGCGGGTACGAATGCCGTTGGTCCTGGCAAACATTCAAGAGAAATACCTTGCTCCACACAAGCGCGAATTAATAAAAATCCGGGGTCTGAAATTCCGGGGGTTCCGGCATCCGATACAAGCGCGACAAGCGTTGATTGTTGAATTATCCGAATCATTTCATTCAACTGAGCATGCTCATTATTGGTGTGGAATGAAATCACTTTCTTTTGAATTCCAAGATGATTTAACAGATTTCTCGTCACTCGGGTGTCTTCTGCGATGATGAGGTCGCACGTTTTCAACACACGAATTGCTCTGAGCGTAATGTCTTCCAAATTCCCAATCGGTGTTGGGACAATACAAAGTTGTGAAGGATTCATCGGGTTAGTTGAACATAGTCTTTGAGCACGGTTTCTAAAAATACCAAGGGATTAGTAATGGGTTCTTCAATCTCGAGGCGCTGCTGAGTTTTTACGGTAACTTGATTCAATAATTCCTTGACTTCGGGTTCTTTAAACTTTTTGTATTGCTCAATGACTTTCTTGAGGTACATCATATCCTCGTCTGTAAACGTGATGCACTTTTCGTAGGTTGCGACATACTCCGCATCTGTTTGCTTACTCAGCACCTCTTTCAAGGTGTATGCGCGATTGGGACGGGTTCGAATGGCAATCACAGAAACCATCATATCCCCGATGCGTTGCCGAAGGGGTGAGATAGAAGCCACCAATAAATCAATGCCTGAAATGAACGGGATTAAACCAATAAATCCCGGATTCGAAACTAGAGATATCCAAAAGAATTCTCCTCGCATAACCCAACGCACAAAAATATCTTTGATGGTCATTCGGTCTCCATTTGCGCGAACCATTCGAATACCTAAGGCTATTCTTCCGAGGGTTTGTCCATTGAAAAAATACTCCATCAAGGGCTTGTATAACACCACCGGAGCATTAACCAAGAGGATAAAAAAGGCCATAAAAACATCCATATTATTGAAGGAGATCATCGCGCGATCCAGAAGGGAAAGCATCACAATCAGCAGGTAAATGTAGATAATGGTGGTATCGATTACATAAGCCAAGCCACGTTGGAGTACTGTGGCCATTTCAAACTCTATTTTAACGTGTTGGGCAGAAATAAATGATACCTTTTCCATTATCCAAATACCGACTTTACTATATCTTCGATTTTCTTCGCTTGAATTACCTCAATCTGGTAATCTTTCGGCTTAACTCCTTTGTTGTAGGCAGAAATAAAGATGTGGGTGTATCCCAGCTTCTGTGCCTCTGAAATTCTTGTTTCAATGCGATTAACCGGACGAATTTCACCGGAAAGCCCTACCTCTGCGGCAAAGGTATAGGAACGAGACACCGCAATGTCTGCATTCGAGGATAAAACCGCAATAATGACCGCTAAATCAACTGCAGGATCGTCCACTTTAATTCCTCCCGCTATGTTTAAAAAGACATCCTTTGATGCCAAGCGAAAGGCACACCGTTTTTCCAAAACCGCCAACAGCATATTCAGGCGTTTTGCATCATATCCATTGGAAGATCGTTGTGGAGTGCCATAAGCCGCCGTACTTACCAAAGCTTGTACCTCTACCTGCAAGGGCCGAAGGCCTTCAATGGTTGTAGAAATGCATGAGCCACTGAGTGTGCCATCGGTATTGGTGATTAAAATTTCTGAAGGATTTTCAACCATGCGCAAGCCACTTCCTTGCATTTCATAAATCCCCAATTCATTGGTTGAACCAAAGCGGTTTTTAACCGTTCGAAGTAAGCGATAAAAATGATTTCGATCTCCTTCAAATTGGAGTACGGCATCCACCATATGCTCTAACACTTTCGGTCCGGCAATTGTCCCTTCTTTGGTGATATGTCCAATTAAAAAAACAGGAACATCCATTTCCTTGGCAAAACGCAACAACAGGGCGGTACACTCCCTTACTTGACTTACACTCCCTGGCGCACTTTCAATGTTCGGGGTAAACAAGGTTTGAATCGAATCAATAATCAATACTTCTGGGAGTGATTTTTCGGCATGTGCTATAATTTGACTCACGTCCGTTTCGATCAATAAATGGCAATTTGGATTTTCAATTCCGATACGCTCGGCCCGCATTTTAATTTGTTGTTCGCTTTCTTCGCCAGAAACATACAAAACGGTAAGCTGTTCCTTAATCGCCATCTGGAGCAAGAGCGTAGATTTCCCAATACCAGGATCCCCTCCGATTAAAATGATTTCACCTTTTACTAATCCCCCACCCAACACCCGATTCAGCTCAAGGTCCTTGAGGGCAGTTCGCGTAGTATCCGTTTGTTCAATGTCTTGCAAACGTATCGGGTTATGCTCACTTTTTTGACGTGAAAACGGTTGAGGGTTATTTTTAGACACCAGCACCCGTTCCTCAACAAAGGTATTCCACTCGTTACAGGAAGGACACTTCCCCAACCATTTAGGAGCCTCGTAACCACAAGATTGACAGAAAAAAGCGGATTTAGATTTGGCCATTGGACAAATGTAATGGAAAAGGAGTAAAACGTCCGATTTCGAGCGCTTCGAAAAATATTTTTTTTAGAAACTTTAAAAAAATGTTCAGCGGTATATCAAAAAAATTAATTTTGCCCGTTGAATAACGCAAATACTATGTCCAAAAGAAGATCCATCATTAGTTACGATAAACTGACGCTTGATCAAAAAAAGCAAATTCTGAAAGATTTCCCTGACGGGTACATCAATCATTTGTCATCGCTTAAAACCCCAACAGGTGAGATCCTCGATGCACTCATTTGGGAAACCGACGAGGTTATATACCTGGTTAAAATCAATAAGGTTTCTCCGAAAGTCAAACCGGTGGTGGACGATGACGAAGACGATTTTGAAGATGATTTTGATAAGGTCCCAGACATTAACGACGATGACGACGTAGATAGCGACGACGATGCTGACGACGACTATGACAAGCCAGATGATGATGGCGAAGACGACGACGAGGCATAAGAACCGGAACTTTTTCAATTTGTTTGCGTAACTTTGGTTGAATCTCAAAATTGCGCGGTGAAAAAAACCTTCAATCCATCCCTAATGCTCTCTAATACTCGCGTTGACAAGGTCGGCGTTGAAGAACGAGTAGCTCGATTTCAAACCAGGAGCATAAAAAACGAAGCCAAAAAACAAGGGCTTCACATGGTCCTCAACATGATTGACCTAACCACCTTGGAGGGCAAGGATACTCCGGGTAAGGTGCAACAAATGTGTTACAAAGCACAACATTTACATGATGTTCATCCAGGATTACCTACCGTTGCTGCGGTATGCGTTTATCCATCCATGGTTGCTGTTGCCCGCAAAGCACTCGGAAATTCTTCGGTAAAAATCGCATCTGTATCTACGGCATTCCCATCCGGACAATCCACTCGAGAAATAAAATTGTCCGATACTAAATTTGCGGTAGATCAGGGAGCGGATGAAATCGACATGGTTATTTCTCGCGGGAAATTTCTTGAAGGAGAATACAATTTTGTATTTGATGAAATTGCGGCAATTAAAGAAGCCTGCGGAAAAGCGAGACTTAAGGTGATTTTAGAAACCGGGGAATTGTGTACGCTAGACCATGTGCGCATGGCCAGTGAAATTGCCATTCATGCGGGGGCGGATTTCATCAAGACCTCCACGGGGAAAATTCAACCTGCGGCAACCATGCAAGTCACATATACGATGCTAATGGCCATCAAAGATTATTATGACCAAACGGGAATTATGATCGGAATGAAACCTGCAGGAGGGATTTCTACCGCTAAATTAGCGTTGCACAACCTCGTTATGGTCAAGGAAATTCTTGGGAACCAATGGCTTACCAACGAATGGTTTAGGTTTGGAGCTAGCAGCTTAGCAAACGATGTCCTGATGCAACTTATGAAAACAGAAAGCGGGTTATACCAATCCCCAGATTATTTTTCAATCGACTAACTTATGGCTAAAAAAAATACTACAAATTCACAGACTGAGTGGAATTATGCCGCCTCTCCTGAGAGCACATCGCATATCCGGTTAGAAAAAAAATATCAGTTATTTATCAATAACGAATGGGTTGCGCCCAGTTCAAAAAAATATTTTCCTACCATTAACCCCGCAACCGAGGACGTACTGGCAGAAATTGCATGGGCAAACGACGCGGATGTTGATTTAGCCGTGAAGGCGGCCCGAAAAGCATATACGGAGGTGTGGTCGAAAATGTCAGGAGCGGAACGCGGAAAATACATTTATCGAATTGCGCGTATGATGCAAGAGCGTGCCCGTGAATTTGCAGTGATTGAGTCCTTGGATAGCGGGAAACCCATCCGAGAATCCCGGGATGTCGATGTGCCCTTGGCTTGCAATCATTTTTTCTACTACGCAGGATGGGCCGATAAACTCGAATATGCCATGCCGCACAAAAAACCTGAGGCCCTTGGTGTAGCGGGACAGATCATTCCATGGAACTTTCCATTGCTGATGGCGGCTTGGAAGATTGCTCCTGCCTTGGCCGCTGGAAATACGGTGGTGCTCAAGCCTGCGGAAACCACCTCACTAACCGCTCTGAAATTGGCAGAAATCATCAAAGATGCTGGGCTTCCACCCGGGGTAGTGAACATTGTTACAGGCTACGGAGATACGGGCGCTGCAATCGTTAATCACCCAGATGTGGATAAAATTGCCTTTACGGGATCAACTACTGTTGGGAAAATAATTCAGCGAGCCGTGGCGGGCACACACAAGAAAACAACCCTAGAACTAGGAGGTAAATCTGCCAATATTATATTTGACGATGCTCCTATAGATCAAGCGGTGGAGGGAATTATCAACGGAATATTTTTTAACCAAGGACACGTATGCTGTGCGGGTTCACGGTTATTTGTTCAAGAAAATGTGGCAGATCTAGTCATCAGAAAACTGAAAGCTCGCATGGAAAGCTTATATGTGGGAGACCCTCTGGATAAAAACACCGATATTGGTGCAATAAACTCAAAAGAGCAATTAGATACCATTAACAAATACATTAAGATTGGTAAGGCAGAGGGAGCAGAAATTTATCAGAGTGATTGTTCTATTCCAAGCAAAGGTTTCTTTTGTAAACCCACGTTATTCACCGGGGTTTCTCAATCCCATGTTATTACCCAAGAAGAAATATTTGGACCGGTATTGACCATCCAAACGTTTAGAACGATAGATGAGGTAATTCAAAAAGCCAATAACACCCCTTACGGGTTAGCTGCTGGGGTTTGGACCGACAAAGGTTCTAGAATATTTAACCTGACCACAAAACTTCGCGCCGGCGTTGTTTGGGCCAATACCTACAATAAGTTTGACCCTGTTTCACCGTTCGGAGGATACAAAGAAAGCGGAATTGGAAGAGAGGGTGGTGTTCATGGACTGAGCGCATATTTGAAATAAGAAGACCCTTAAATTATTTGATATTAAAAGAGCGAAAAAGAACCTAAGTCATGGAAATTTTAAAAACATATAAAATCTATATCGGAGGAGCCTTTCCACGAACAGAGTCTGGGCGGTATTATCCCATCGTTGATGCGTCAGGGAGCACGATTGCCAATGTGTGTCTATCTTCTAGGAAAGACGTCAGAAATGCGGTAGTCGCCGCTCGAAAAGCCTTTGGCGGATGGTCTGAAAAAACAGCCTTCAACCGTGGGCAAATCTTGTATCGAATGGCAGAAATGTTGGAAGGACGAAAATTGCAATTTTTGGAGGAATTAACGAAGCAAGGTTCAAGCAAGGAAGCCGCGGCGCAGGAGGTACAAGAATCCATTGACTGTTTAGTATACTATGCGGGTTGGGCTGACAAATATCAGCAAATTGCAAGCAGTATAAATCCGGTGAGTTCTTCTCATTTCAATTTTTCTGCATTGGAGCCAATGGGCGTCATTGGAATGATTGCTGCTCAAGAAACATCACTGATTGGCTTAGTAAAATTACTTGCGCCGGCGATTTGTGGGGGAAATACGGTAGTACTGGCTGCATCTGAAGCTTTACCGTTGTGCGCGGTTACATTTGCAGAAGTTGTTCATTCATCGGATGTTCCGGGTGGCGTAGTCAATATTCTAACAGGTAAGGTATCGGAATTAGCCCCCGCCATGGCTGCACACATGGATGTAAATGCGTTGGTTAGTGAGTCTTTAGGGGAACTGGATAAAACGCTAGCCCTTGCTTGTGTTGATAACCTAAAACGCAACATTGTTTATCAACAAGGAACAACGCAAGGATTACCATACATTACAGCCTTGCAAGAGGTAAAAACAACCTGGCACCCCATCGAGCAAATTGGAGGCGCAAGCAGCAGTTATTGAATTCGTTAAGGGATCAAATACGGGTTTTTCTTGAGCCACTTGGCCAAGTCTTTTTTACTAAGGAAAACTTCAGGTGCCCCTGCAGCATATGGTCCAATTTCGTAGGGTTGGTAGAAAAAAGTGATTCCTTTCCGGGTAATGGCAAAGCTCTCAGGTAAATCAAACGGCTGGTCACCCGTAGTAAACCACCAACCGTCATTTCCGTTTTGTGCCATGAAATTCCGTTTAGCAAAGGCTTTCAGCGTAGAGCGGTAATTATTAACGAAGAGATCTGCCAGGGTAATTTTTGAACCTGTTGTTAAATCCAAGTTGAGTACTTGAACGCTTGATTGCCCATGAGCGGCTCCAATGGAATAAAAATAAGAGAATACCTTTAGGCTCATGAAGGTATTGGAAGAGTCAATCAATGAACACGTATATTCATCCTGAACATAATCCTCAACTCCTTCTTCATTGCTTAAAGTTTTAATATCTGCTACAAATTTTTTCAAGGCTGTAAAATCTCCAACCTTCCCTGTGATTTCTTTAGCAATCAATCCATTGATTTTCTGTGCAACCGATGTGTTATTTAAAGACACGCGTAAGCCTGTGATTTCCCGTGAATTGCACCACCCTTCCTCTATCTCCATATCCTCGGGCATCACTAAATCACAATTTTTATCTGAGAGTTTGAATGGACTTAGTACTAACCCAGAGGCAATAACTGCCGGTTGATCTACCACGGTTGTGTCTTGGCTGGGAGCTTTTGGATCAAGAGTTTCAGAAGTCTTTGATTCATCGGTATTACAGGCAGTTAACCATAACGTAATCACGGATAAAAACAGGATATTTTGCATGATTTAAAATTAGAGAATCAAAGGTAATTTAAAAAACGAAATGCTACGGTTTACGCGGGCGTTTTTTGGTTTTTTTTGACTCTTCTTGCTCCGATGTTTCCTCAGCATTTGGATCATAGCCATTGATAAACTCCTCATCGGTTCGTTTGGGCATTTTAGAGGCTAATCCGAACTCTTTTCCAATAACCAATCGAACATAACAACCCGTTTTTTTGCCATCATTGGTAAATAGCACGTCTTGCTTCAATCCATGAAAAAGGGCAAAAGGAGACAGGAGCGCATTCCCTTGAGACACCACGCCGTAAGACATGGTGTCTCTGACCCAAATAGCTGTTTCTGTTCCCAAACCGGTAAACTCTCCGTTTTCATTGCGATAGCCGCCGGGCAGTACATTGAATTCAAAATAGTTCTCACCGGGGGCAGCGTTTTTCCAACCTTCCTTACTGCGTAAGCGCTGACCAACCAAACCCATGTTTGCCCAATTGTATACCCCTTCATTCGTATAAATGTATAAATCACTCCAATCCCGGTTGTTGGCAACACGGGCTCCTTTTGGGGCCAAGCCGCGGGGATCGGCAATCGCAAACCAATTATACATATGGCCATACCGCCTTCCCAGGGTGGTATCGTTTCGATAATCACAATACGCTGGAATCCCGTTTTGAAGGCATTCAATCCATTCTTCACGGGTTTTGGCGTTACGAATTTCATCGCCATTCCGGAATGTGGTAACATCCAGGTTTTGTATTGACCATGACAAGGTATCAATTTCTATAAAATTGCGTTGCGCGTACACGGTTATACCCCACAAACACAGTAAAAAAAATAGGTGCTTCATACCGCTAGAATGAACAAGGTTTATTTTGTTACACCGTGTCTTTTGTTCATGAAAAAGGAATTACATATTTTTGTGATTAACGGGATGTAGCGCAGTCCGGTAGCGTACACGTCTGGGGGGCGTGTGGTCGCAGGTTCAAATCCTGTCATCCCGACTAACCCTTCAAAACCCATTGCCATAGCAATGGGTTTTCTTTTGAAAAGCACCGTTAAAAGCGGGATTCAATTGAAGACTGGCGCAAATAAAAATCAAAACAAAGTCAGAATTTTAATGACTCGAAGTCAAAGCCTTCTTAATTAAATAAAAACATCACAAAAAATAAATTACCTTTAATTTTTATCAAACATAAAATGAAAATAAACAGAATACTCATAGCATCAGCTCTAATCCTTTGTGTGATCCTTACAAGCTGTGAAACCAAAAAGCCATCTGAACCAAAAACAGTAGAGGAACCGGTTGAAAGGTCAAAATATCCGGACGCTGTTGATCAAGCATCTATGAGCATTCAATCTTACGATTCTTGTCAATATTGGAAAAAAAAGATGTACGGAAGAATCTCAAAAATCAAACGAATTTATAGCCAAACAGAATGGACATCCAACGAACATAAAGAGAGGTTCCTTAAAAATTTATTGGCTTCGCAGCAAGCGTTCGATGTATATAAAAAAGCACAAGCAGAATTATACTTTCCATCCGAAGAAGAAGAAGAAAACTGGGGGTCTGGAATACCGGTTTGTCTCAATGAATTTTACCTAAAATTATATAAACAACGGTATATCGACCTTGAACCTTGGGGTGTAGGGTTAGAGGACGGGATATGTCAATGCAGTACAAGATCGCCCGAAGAAATCAATCGGATTGACAAGTTAAAAAAGAACCCATAGCGCTATAGCTCTTTGATCCTCAAGCATTAACACTTAATAACAAGTTTAACCTACCTTTTGACCCGCATGAAGGTACTCGCCATTATTCACGGTGCTAGAAAAATAGACGCTACCTATAAGCGGTTTTTGGCGACATGCCAAGAAGATATCACCCTTAATTTATGCATAGAATATACTTCCCGAATTGGACATGCTTCCGCGTTGGCAAGCGAGGCAAAAGGGAACGTTGACCTCATTATTATTCACGGAGGCGACGGATTAATCAATGAAGTGGTAAACGGGCTTTGTGCTAACAAAGGATTGAACCCTAAGGTGTTTATTCTTCCTGGGGGAACGGGTAATGACTTTATTCGCAACTTCAAGCAATCCCCTCTATTTG
The DNA here is from genome assembly GCA_002293045.1 of Flavobacteriales bacterium UBA958. GTDB lineage: Bacteria > Bacteroidota > Bacteroidia > Flavobacteriales_D > Crocinitomicaceae > UBA952. Next base: position 14,238 of record DBCM01000126.1, read on the forward strand.
AAACCAAACCGTTTGAACTCTTCCACCGCCAAGGAACCAAAATTCAAATCCCTTTTTGCCAGTCTGAGCGTGACATCCGATTTTTTATTAATATTTCTGATGTTGGTTTTGGTGGCCACGTGGTAAATGCATTGAATTATTTCCGTAAAACCTATGGTACTAATTCTGCGTATATTCTTGCCGTACTGCGAACATTTGTTTCTTACAAGGCTAATACGATGACACTCAAATTTAATGAGACGCACATGGAACAACCCTTTTTTATGATTGCGGTATGTCATGGTGCTGTGTTCGGTAATGGAATGGTCATTGCTCCAGGAAAACATCCGAACAAATCATATTTTGAATTGGTTATACTCGGAGATGTGACTCTCTGGGATTATTTGAAAAATCTATGGAAATTAAAAAGGGGGGTGCGCATTAGTCATCCAAAAATTCATTATTACCAAACTACTTCCTTACAGATAAGGTCCTCGTCCCAAGAATTACTCGGGGAAGCGGATGGAGAAGCCCTAGATGGGAAAGTTTTCACGTATGGATTCAGCACGGAAACACTTGAAGTGTTGTGTTAATATCAATCTAAGGTTTGTTGCATTGTTCCAGATTAAGAGTCACTAACCGGGCCTAGAAAAAAGTTTTTCGATTGTAGCACAAAATAAAACATAACTCATTTGATTAATCGAGGCCTCTAAATTTTGTGAAGCAGCATTTCTTTCATATTTTCGCTCGCAAAATAACTCTCTGTCCTTGAATTCCTCTCGACGCGCTATTCTACAAGCAGCTGCCATTATCGGGTTCCCGGTGTTCATTCTTTTTAGTTATAATTATGCTCCAATAACCCTTGGTTTAGGAGAGCAAACGGTCAAAAAAATAGACCCAAATACCCCTATAATTGCGCAAGCACCAACAAAGACTTCCTTCCAGTCCAATGCATCAATCAGTAGCACTGAAAAAGAAGGTATCATTGCTGATTTATTGAACAAACCCTATAAAACGCCTTCCGATACGAGTCAAAAACCAGCAAAAACCCGTCCAAGATTGCCCTTAAGTGCTGAAAAAGAGCAACATGTTTCGCAACGTATTTTGTTGATTGGCGATTCTGAAACGGGCGGACTGATTTACCCACTAAACGACTACTGCGTCATGAATGGGCACAAATTAGAAGCGGTATTCACCTGGTTTTCTGCATCGATATTAAATTTTGGATATTCCAACAAAGTAGATGAGCTATTGGAAACATATAAGCCCACCTTTGTGATTTTTGTTGTGGGGCTTAACGAGATGTATGTAACCGACTTGGAACGCAGGGCTGAAGCGGCGGCATTATTTAGAAAAAAACTGGGTGATACCCCGTATTTATGGGTAGGTCCAGCGAATTTTACCACAGATAAAGGAATAAATAAGGTGTTTGAGCAAAGCGCCGACCCCGGTTGTTTTGTGTTTTCAAAAGACCTCGAGATCCCACGCGGGGGAGATCACCGCCATCCCAATACGGAGGGCTACAAAATATGGATGGACTATATTGCAAGTTACATTCAAAGCAATCATGCCTATCCTTTTAATTTCTTACCGCCGGAACGCACCAATTTTAAGCTTCAAGGGAGGGTGATATTAGCAAATGCAGCAAAAGATAAAGGGTATTAAGGGATGGATCAATTACTGCAGGATGTTCACTATTTCTTTTACTACTCGCTTAAACAGCCTTGGTTTTTTACGGAGTATGGGTTTTTGTTAACCTTAGCACTCTTCTTAGTTGGATATGCATTTTTCACCCCAAAGAGCCAATGGAAATTGGGATATTTAATTGCCTTTAGTTTATTTTTCTACTATAAATCAAGTGGGCCTTTTTTATTGCTGTTTGTCGGAGTAATTATGTGCGATTACCTGTTGGCCCGATGGATTCATTCCTTAGAAGGGTCTAAGCGAAAAGCACTCTTATTTGTTAGTATTGCCTATGGCTTATCATTCCTGCTTTATTTCAAGTATTCGAATTTCGTGATCACCAATGTAAATGCCCTATTTGACACTAAATTCTCCACCAAAACACTCTTTTTACCAATTGGGATTTCTTTTTACACCTTTCAATCCTTAAGCTACCTCATCGATGTGTATCGAAAAGACATTGAGCCCTCAAAAAACTTATTGGAATATGGGTTTTACATGACCTTTTTTCCGCATTTGGTAGCAGGACCCATCGTACGTGCTAAAGATTTTTTACCGCAAATCAAAAATCCACTGCATTTCGATCAAGCGCTGTTAAAGGAATCCTTGTTGAGAATTACTACAGGCTTGGTAAAAAAATTATTAATTGCTGATTTTCTAGGCAAATATGTGGATTTAATTCATGACGCGCCCAGTGGGTTCAGTGGCATAGAACATGCCTTAGCTATGTACGCTTACAGCTTTCAAATTTATTTTGATTTTTCTGGATATTCTGATATCGCTATTGGAATTGCCTTGATCCTGGGATATCGCATGAAGGAAAACTTCTTTAATCCATACACCGCTGAAAACATTACTGTTTTTTGGCGAAAATGGCACATCTCACTGAGTTTATGGCTTCGTGATTACATCTATATTCCCCTGGGTGGAAACCGTAAAGGGGTTGTAAATATGTATATTTTCCTATTTCTAACCATGCTCATTGGTGGAATTTGGCACGGTGCCGATTGGAAATTTATTTTTTGGGGTTGCTCGCATGGTGTGCTGCTTATCCTTCATAAGCTTTTCTTTAAACCCAGTGAAAAAACTAATAATTGGACGAAGGTCCTTGGAATCCTATTGACCTTCCATTTGGTGGGGTTCCTTTGGATATTTTTCCGTGCCACCTCCTTTGAAACTGCCTTCGAAAGCATTCAGGTTATCTTCACCAAAACGAATCCCCTTGACCTCATTGGTTTTTGTTATACCCGTCCCGAAGTCATTTTACTCCTGCTGATTGCAGCTGTAATTGTATTTACCCCTTGGAAAATGAAACAAAACGTAATTAACCGAGTTCTTTCATTACCTTTATATGTATGGCCAATAATACTCTTAGTTGCCTTGCAACTTATTCTACAATTTCGCGACAACAGCATCGAACCGTTTATTTATTTTCAGTTTTAGTACTGCTATTATTTTCCCCTGTTCTGCGCGCGCAAGACAGTACTGGATTTATTTACATTCCCATTGATCGTCCCGAATTCCTTGCTTCATCCTTGAATGAGGTCAGCATAAAAAGTCCATACAAAATCATACATTTTGGAGACAGCCACATTCAAGGTGATCGAATAAGCGGCGCGCTAAGAAACAACTTACAAGCACTGGGCGGTAATGGAGGGAGCGGTCTGTTTTTTCCTTATTCCCTCTGTAAAAGCGTTGGTCCTGCCGGAACTAACAGTCGGATTACAGGAACATACACCTATGCCTCAATCTTAAAAAACCCAACAAACCAGCAGATTGGTGCCTTGGGGTACCAGATTTCATTTAGCCAAGGAGCCCTATTCACAATGGAATTCAACGAGCAATTCAGAGGTCTGCGGAGCAAAGAATTTACCGTACTAATCCATGGTAGCGTGGATACCGTTGCCATTGCTTTAACAACGCCTGGTGTCTTAAAATCGCAGGAACCCATGGGGAATGGATTGACCCAATACCGATTTGAATGTGCTGAAATCCCATCAAAAATAGAATTTAAAGCGTTAACCGCGTGTTCACTTTGGGGACTTGAGTTTATTCATGAAGCGGGATTAGTGTATCAGCAATGCGGTGTTGTTGGAGCTCAATTTACCCACCTATTGCCGTATAAAGAAGAGATTTTATCCATGTTGGCATGGCAAAAACCAAATTTAGTGGTCTTTTCCTATGGCACGAATGAATCCTACGGTTCCATAGATAGCGTCAAGTATCAGCAACGAATTTCAGCGTTTATTCAATCTATAAAAACGGCATTGCCACAAGCTGCACTATTGATTACTAACGCACCTGATACGCGCAGTGCTGGTAAACCTCCAAAAAGTGAAATCCTTGTGAATCGATGTTTGGACCGCATAGCGAAAGAAACCAACCTTGCCTATTACGACGTAAACCGTGCGATGGGTGGTTGGGGCTCTCAAGCCCTTTGGCAAGCAAACGACTTGTTTTTAAAAGACCAATTGCATTTCAACAAAAAAGGGGCGACCTTAATTGGTTCCTTGATAAGCCATGCCCTTTTTGTTGCCTGTAGCATCGGCATTGAGGAGCAGGATTTATTAATGCAAGAAATCAACGCATCTTTTCCGAAGAAAAATTCCGCTCCAATTCGCTTAGAGCCAAAGCCTGTGGATCGAATTTATATTGTTAAAGCGGGGGATTCCCTGTCGGCCATTGCGAAAAACTTAGGCACAAGCGTGGAAAGTTTGTGTAAATTAAATGGGATAAGCGATCCGGACTCCTTGAAATTAGGACAAAAAATTCGCTATTAATGACACTTATTAACCACAACTTTATACACCGTTGTGGGCCAATTCGGATCGGAAGCGTAACCTGTAGCACCAAGTTTTTTAAGCCATAATTTCTCATCGGTGTTCCCTTTCATGGACTCATAAAATTTCTTTGAAGCAACGAGCTTACAAAATCCAATGTAAGAATCCGTAATCGTCGGATAATATCGGTATTTACTTCGGTGATTGGTGATGTCGTAACGACAATCCCCAACAATACCAAAATGATTATTTAGTTTTTTTGAAACCACGCTTACGCCTCCTCCGGACTCGTGATAAGCCACCGCTAACATCAGGCATGACGGGATTTGATAAACCAATGAAAGGCTATCTGCCAAGGCCCGATAATTATCGAAATACACCGGCTTTTCTTGCCCATAAGCAAACGAAAATCCAAGGAGTTGACCTATGACCATAGTGCGTATTAGGCATTTAATCATTGGTTAAAGGTACGTTAATCTTAGCTTTCAACCTAATTTAGGAGAACTCAAGGAATTTGTACCTTTACCACATGAGTACAATCAGTGCATGGATTAACGCCGCAAGACCGCGAACCTTACCCCTCTCTCTATCTGGAATATTCGTCGGATTATCGCTCTCTCATGCGCATGGAAGTGAGGCCCCTGTTACCGTAATTGCCTGCCTTTTCACTACGATTTTCTTTCAAGTACTTTCAAACCTCGCAAATGATCTTGGTGATGGAATGAAAGGTACCGATAATGCAGCGCGAATCGGCCCAACACGGGCTGTGCAATCCGGGGAAATCTCCATGCAACAGATGCGAATGGCCGTGAGCGCATTCGGAATGTTAAGTTTATTTTCCGCAGGCCTTCTCATTTACTCTGCACCTGCAATACAGTCCAACTCTGGCATCCTATTTTACTCCCTACTGGCCGTATTGTGTGTGATTGCTGCAATCACCTACACGGTCGGTAAAAAAGCCTACGGATATCATGGATTTGGAGATGTCATGGTTTTCTTGTTTTTTGGTGTAGTTGCTGTAAGTGGTACCAAACACTTGTTTGATTCCACCTTTGTGTACAATGAACTTTTTGGAGCCTTGGCTATTGGATCGTGGAGTACCATGGTGTTGAATTTAAACAATATGCGGGATATTGAGAATGATGCGAAATCCGGAAAACGAACGCTTGTTGTACTTTTGGGAGCGGCAAACGCAAAACGCTATCATTATGTCCTTGCGGGGATGGGATGTCTTGCATGGGGAATTTTACTTTACCGCATCGCCGCTGAAACTCAAAACTACTTCATCGGATTGGCCGGACTTCCGATGCTGCTCATTATAAAACACCTCAGTAAAGTGGTATCAATACAAGAGGCAAAAGCCTATGACCCTGAATTAAAAAAAGTAGCTTTAAGTACCTTTTTTGCCTCCGTTTTATGTTATGCATTAAGCTTCTTTTAAGGCGCGCAATTATTCATAAAAGTTCCCTTGAATCTGTAATAATTCCTTAACTTTGTCGAGCAAAATTAACACGTATGAAAATCCTAGTTTGTATAAGTAAGGCTCCGGATACCACCTCAAAAATTGCATTTACCAACAACAACAGTGCATTTGATGAAAATGGAGTTCAATATATTGTTAATCCCTACGATGAATGGTATGCCTTGGTACGTGCATTAGAAATTAAAGAAACTTCGGGTGCTGACGTTACAATTATCACTGTAGGGACAAGCGCAGATGAAGCGATTATGCGCAAGGCATTGGCCATTGGGGCGGATGAAGCTGTGCGTATTGATGCCGAACCTACCGATGCGTTCATGGTAGCGTCAGAGATTTCGAATTACGCAAAAACTCAAGGGTTTGATTTAGTATTGACCGGAAAAGAAACCATCAATTTCAATGGCGCTCAAATTGGAGGAATGATTGCTGAAGGCTTAAATTCCCCGTATGTATCCATTGCCTCTAAGTTAGATGTACATGGTACCATGCTAACCTTGGAACGTGAAATCACCGGGGGTGTTGAAGTGGTTGAAGTGGCGCTACCTGCCGTTGTTTCCTGTGCGAAGGGAATGGCAGAACAGCGCATCCCCAACATGCGAGGAATAATGGCTGCACGTACAAAACCTTTGCAAGTATTGCCATCAACGGTTACAGAAGCACTAACGAGCTATGTCACCTTTGCCAGCCCGCCAGCAAAATCAAGTGTTAAACTTATCGATCCTAATAACATGGACGAACTTGTATCCTTGTTACATAACGAAGCAAAAGTAATTTAACGATGAAAAATCTAGTATATATCAACGGGAATGGTCACTTAAGTAAAGCGGCTTTTGAAGTAGTTACCTACGCCAAAAAACTGGGCGGTAACGTAACCGTGTTAGCGACGGGAAAAATGGATTCCTCCCTTTTGTCATCCCTTGGAGCCTACGGCGCAACGGAGGTTTTAATTAACCGTGGAATCACGGGGAATGATGATCAGCAAATCGCAGCATGGATTGCCTCCAAAGCTTCTGAAGTATCCAACATTGTCTTTAGTCATGACTTTCAAGGAAAAGCCATCGCCCCGAGGCTTTCTGTGCGACTAAAAGCAGGATTAATTGCCGGTGCAGTTTCATTGCCTGAGACCGACGGTTCCGTGAAAGTAAATGTATTCTCAGGAAAAGCGTTCGGTTTTGTTAAAGCACATTCTGCACAACGAATTATTTCCTTATTGCCCAACAGCATTGCTCCAGAAGAAATAGGGAATTCTTGTCCAGTAAGTGAAATCACGGAAGAAATGGGAGCTACCACCGTTCGCGTTATTTCCGTTAAAAAGCCTGAAGGCGCCATCCCATTGCCAGAGGCAGAAATGGTTGTATCTGCGGGACGTGGATTAAAAGGTCCAGAACATTGGGGAATGATTGAATCGCTTGCAAATTCTTTAGGCGCTGCAACTGCATGTTCACGACCGGTAGCCGACATTGGATGGAGACCTCATCATGAACACGTAGGTCAAACCGGAGTTGCAATACGTCCAAACCTGTATATTGCGGTTGGAATATCTGGTGCGATACAGCATTTAGCGGGAGTGAATGGTTCTAAAGTAATCGTAGTGGTAAACACCGATGCGGAAGCTCCATTTTTTAAAGCGGCAGACTATGGTGTGGTCGGTGATGCCTTCGAAGTAATTCCAAAACTTACCGAAGCTATCCATAAATTCAAAGCAGCTCAATAACGACTCCGTACCTATGGAAAAGGTTCAGCTGGAAATCACCGGAATAGAATACAGTCAAACGCACTCGGGTTCGTATGTCTTGCACCTTAAAGAAATTCATGGCAAGAGGCATATGCCGATAGTTATTGGTAGTTTCGAGGCCCAAGCGATTGCGGTTGAATTAGAGAAAATGGTTCCAAACCGCCCAATGACACATGATTTATTTAAACCGATTCTGGATGTTTTTCACATTTCGGTAAAAGAAGTGATTATCCATCAATTTAGGGAGGGACTTTTTATTGCCAAAATCACTTTAGTGGGTGAAGATGGCATCCCCACAGACATTGATTCACGTTCCTCCGACGCTGTCGCCATTGCGGTTCGGTTTAATGTCCCGATCTATACCACAAAACAAGTAATTAATGAGGTCAACAACCTCAGTGAGGGGCACTCTTCTTCCATAGATTCATTGGAGGAGTTAGAAGATTTTGATGAAGATGCAGACCTTGAAGTAGAAGTAAGCGGGCTGGGTTTAGCAGATCTTGAGGCCCAACTGGAGGAGGCTTTAGAAAATGAAGATTACGAACTGGCTACAAAAATTCGCGACGAAATCAATAAGCGAAAAAAATAGTATCTTCAAGCCATGGAAACACTTGGCTTACCTTCGCATAACAATCCCATTAAATTACAATTAACCATTCTTAGTTTTCTCCAATATTTCGTTTGGGGAGCGTGGTTGATTACCGTTGGAAAATATTGTACGATTACCATGGAATGGTCCTTCACGGAATTTGGTGCCATTTTTACGACCATGGGGCTTTCCTCGATTTTCATGCCAAGCCTTATGGGTATTGTGGCTGATAAGTGGATCAATGCGGAACGCTTATTGGGCATACTTCATCTACTCAGCGGAATTGCCGTAGCGAGTCTGCCCTTGGTTAATGACCCAGAGGTGTTTTTCTGGGTTACATTAGCGGCAATGATTTGTTATATGCCAACGATTGCCCTATCAAATTCTGTATCATACAGTATTTTGGGTCAATTCAAGCTAGACCCCATGAAAACGTTTCCTCCGATTCGTGTCTTTGGTACGGTTGGATTTATTATTGCCATGTGGGTAACCGACCTCACGGGAAATAGTGCCTCTGCCAATCAGTTTTACATCAGCGCTTTGGCATCATTGGGCTTGGCTATCTTTTCGTTTACCTTGCCTAAATGTGCTCCAAATACGGAAAGGAAAGACGGCAAGCGTTTGATAGAATCACTCGGCTTAGATGCGTTTAAACTGATGCTCAACTACAAGATGTTTATTTTCTTTTTATTTTCCTTGATGTTAGGGGGCGCGCTTCAATTAACCAATATGTATGGAGACACCTATTTAAGCACCTTTGAGGCCTTTCCTAAATATGCAGATTCCTTTGCTGTCAAGCACTCCACCGTTATAATGTCTATTTCTCAAATCTCTGAAACGCTATTTATCCTCGCTATACCATTCTTTTTAAGGCGCTTTGGTATTAAGCAAGTCATGTTAATGAGTATGATTGCTTGGGTCTTGCGCTTTGGTTTATTCGCATATGGGAATCCAGGAGATTTGCTCTGGATGATTTTGTTGTCGTGTGTTGTTTACGGCATGGCCTTCGATTTCTTTAATATTTCGGGATCGCTCTTTGTGAATTCTTCCGTATCCTCAGACAAACGATCCTCTGCACAAGGGTTATTCATGATGATGACCAATGGCTTTGGAGCGATATTAGGGAGTTCTGTTAGTGGTCGATTAATTGATGCCTTTTTTACAAAGTCCTTGCATACCGTGCAAGAGGTTGCGACATACTACGACGTAAAGGTTTCTCACCCTATGATCACAGAACTCCTCCAAGGAAATGGCCTTAATTCAAACGGGACCCTCAACAAGGCAATCATGGTGCAACAATGGGAACCGATATGGTTGTGCTTTGCTGGCTATGCACTTGTGGTAGCCATTCTTTTCGCGGTGTTGTTTAAGCACAAACATGATCCGAATGACATCGGAGAGATTTCACACTAAATATCCAGTTTGTAAACGTTTTGAAGGGTAGAGTTATTCGTAAGGGTGACTTCTAAGTCTTTGATGAGTCCATCTGCCACATCATAAACCCAACCATGCAGGTGCAGATCAGACCTTCGTTCCCAAGCTCCCTGAACGATGGATGTTTTCGCCAAATTACACACCTGCTCGAATACATTGACTTCTACAAAACGATTCACCCGCGCTTTTGGATCTTGAATCACATGAAGCTCATCATAATTCATTCGGTAAACATCCTTTATGTGTCGGATCCAATTATCAATTAACCCCACATGTGCGTTTGTCATGGCAGTTTGTACCCCACCACAGCCATAATGGCCACAAACAATAATGTGTTTTACTTCCAATACATTGACGGCATAATCCAATACTGACAGTAAATTCATATCCGAGTGTACCACCATGTTGGCGATGTTTCTATGTACAAAAACCTCTCCGGGAGGAGCTCCGATAATCTCATTAGCGGGTACTCTTGAATCCGAGCAACCGATCCACAATACCGGAGGCTTTTGTCCGTGAGCGAGCTTGATGAAAAAATCCGGGTCTTCCTTTAATTTATCTGCGACCCATTTTTTGTTATTCGATAATAACTGGTTGTAATATGTTTCCATAGTTTTAGTGTGTTAGCTGTTGTCCAACATAGTGAACAGTGATGTTTTTAGTTTTAGACGTAATCGAAATAAAATCCGCTAATAATTCTTGAATGTCGTAATCGAGGGTTTTACTGTTCGCGGAATTAATTGTCACATGAGCTCCCTCTGGTAAGTTCATTAATGTGTTTTTAATGCTTGCAATATTCAGAAAATTTACATTTTCACCGAGGATTAACTCCACCCCTTTTTCCGAGGTAATTATCTGGTGATTTCCTTTGAAATTTCGTTTGATGATATAGAATATTGCAACCACCAAACCAACACCAATGCCCTTCAATAAATCTGTAAATAAAATAGCAACGATGGTTGCTATGAAAGGGATGAACTGTTCCCAACCTTTCGAGAATTGTGCTTTAATCAATGAGATATTGGTCAACTTATACCCAACAGAAATTAGAATTGCTGCAAGGGTTGCTAAAGGAATTAAATTGAGAATCGGAGCGATGAGTACAATGGCAACAACGAGCCAAAGCCCATGATATACCGCTGACATCTTAGATTTAGCGCCTCCGGATAAATTCGCATTGGAGCGAACAATCACCTGAGTTACGGGAATTCCCCCAAGAAAACCTGCTACAAGATTTCCGATTCCTTGAGCTACCAGCTCTCTATTCGGGTTTGTGATCGCCTTCTCGGGATCTAAGCGGTCTATCGCTTCCACACTGAGTAGCGTTTCTAAACTAGCAATAGTCGCAATCGTAAGGGCCACCATATAAATCTTTGGATCTGTAATAAAAGAAAAGTCTGGAAAATTCAACTGTAACTTTAATGATTCTAGTGAATTGAATTCCGGAATTTGAACCAAATGTTCCTTCGCGATGTGTAAGTCGTGACCACTTACTGTCAAAAGGACATTGATCAATGTTCCAAAAATAATCACCCAAAGCATAGAAGGTATATACTTAAAAAGAATAGATTTTTTAAGGGTTGGGCGATCAAAAAGAATAACTAGGCCCAAAGAAATTAGACCAATCATAGCAATTCCTGGATCAAGCGCCTTAACGGCATATAACAGTTCGGTAATGGTATTGTGTCCATCTTGTTGGAAAAACGCTTCATCTCCAACGTAATCTTTATCATAGCCAATCAAATGAGGGATTTCCTTTAAGATAAGCGTGATTCCGATGGCTGCCAACATGCCTTTAATGACCCCACTAGGTAGGTAATTTGCAATAATTCCCGCGCGCAGTAAAGCGAAAATTAGTTGAAGAATCCCTGCAAAAACCAGCGCAAGCAGGAAGGCGTTGAACGATCCCAAGGTCGAAATCGAAGCAATAACCACCGTGATTAATCCTGCGGCAGGACCAGATACCCCTAACCGAGAATTGCTGACCAGCCCGACTACAACACCGCCTATTATTCCTGAAATCAATCCTGAAATAGGAATTGGGGAAAACCCCTCCACGGTAGTTGAGGCTAATCCAATCCCTAAACATAGGGGCAGTGCAACAAAAAATACAACTATACTTGACGGAAGATCTGATCTCCAAGAAACCAATAATTTTTTCAAAATAAATCAATTAATATCGATGAATAAATAAACCAATACTTAAGTATTCAGCCTATTTCTGGAGGATGATCGATCGAAATTAACAATTCTGTACGTTTAAACAAAGGGGTTGCCCAAACCGCTTTACTTTTAAGATTTTGATGCGTATACCCTGGGGTAAACCAAAGAGAAAGATCCCAAGCATCCAAGGTGAATTCCTCTTCCACATCCTCTGAATCTGTGGCATCATCGTCGATGTCATGCCATTCGAGTAGTGATTTTTTATCGAAACAATAGGTCGCGCTTAACTGCCCTATAAAAGCGAATAGGAAACAAACAATGATATATCGATGAACCTTCACGCTACTTAGATCACTTGAAGCTTTTTACCCACTTTTATAAATGCTGCAATGGCCTTATCCAAATCTTCGCGCGAATGTCCGGCTGAGATTTGTGTTCTAATGCGGGCCTGCCCTTTCGCCACCACGGGATAAAAGAAACCGATGGCATATACCCCTTCTTTTAACAGTTCATTCGCGAATTGCTGCGACAAGGCAGCGTCGTATAACATGATTGGGACAATTGGAGAATCCCCGGGTTTAATATCAAAACCGGCGGCACGAATGCGCTCTTTAAAGTAAGCCGTATTTTCCTCCAGGCGATCGCGTAAAGAGGTTGTACTGCTTAATAAATCAAATACTTTGATGCTTGCTCCTACAATCGAAGGCGCCAGTGAATTTGAAAATAAATACGGTCTAGAACGCTGACGTAGCATTTCAATGATTTCCTTTTTACCGGTGGTATATCCACCCATCGCACCCCCTAGGGCTTTTCCCAAGGTTCCTGTAATGATATCTACCTTGTCTTGTACCCCGAAATGTTCCGGAACACCTCTACCTGTTTTTCCAATAAATCCAGCCGAATGGCATTCATCCGTCATTACAAGCGCATCGTACTTACCCGCTAGGGCACAAATTTCATCCATTTTGGCTAAATCCCCATCCATGGAAAATACGCCATCCGTTACAATAATTCGAAAGCGTTGTGCTTGTGCTTTTTTCAACTGTTCTTCGAGATCCTCCATGTTGGAATGCCGATACCGATAACGTTGCGCTTTACAAAGCCGTACCCCATCAATAATTGACGCGTGATTCAATTCATCGCTAATAATCGCATCTTCTTCAGAAAACAAGGGTTCAAATACCCCTCCATTGGCATCAAAGGCTGCCGCATATAAAATGGTGTCTTCCGTGCCATAAAATTCAGCAATTTTACGTTCTAAGGTTTTATGAATGTCTTGGGTACCACAAATAAATCTAACCGATGACACGCCAAATCCATGGGTATCTAATGCCTCTTTTGCAGCTTGAATAACTTCGGGGTGAGAGGAAAGACCCAAGTAATTATTTGCACACATAATCACCACGTCCTCTCCCGTACTTACGTGTACGTTTGCCCCTTGTGGGGTGGTGATGATTCGTTCCCGCTTGAGTAAGCCCTGCTCCTCAATCGTTTGGAGCTCCGCAGATAGATGTGCTTGAATTTTTCCGTACATGATTATTTTTTTGAATATTTACGCATGCGCTTTTCCAATACTTGTGAAAGCAGATGTGCTTCCTTTTTGGTTAATTTCTTTCCGAATTTAATCATTTTACCGTAGTAATCGAAAAAGAAGCGCTCGCCCCCATTCACCCATGGAGAGGATTCCCATACGGATTGGAATGACCTCTCTTCCGGAATATCATAGGATAAGTCCTTGATGTTTTCGAAATAATAGGGAGTACTTTTTCCGTAAGAACGAATGGATTTTTTGAGATGCATTCCGATTTCGTCAATCTTAATCAGTTCTTGTCCCAAGACTAACCATAAAAATGAGCGCCCTACCCGGATGGCATAATACACCCAAAACGCAAGAAATACCCACAGTATAATTCGCTCTTGTTGCGTTAATTTCACCGCAATCATAGCCCACCAAGTAATCGCACCTATGGTAATCCACATCCCCAACCAGGCGCCCATCAGGGCAATTACCCAAGGTTGTTTTTTGGGAAGAATTACAATCGTAGTCTTGGTTGCATGGTCGATAAAACTAATGCGCTCACTTATTTCAGTCATTGATTATCGTTGGAGTTGCAAAGGTAATACTCCGTTTTGAATTCGAATCAAATACAGCCCATTTACCGCTTGCATCACTTCTAGTACCTGTACCTCGGCGTCAATGATATAGTTGGCCACCGTTCGACCTTGCAAATCAACAATGGTTAGCTCCTGCCCCACATAAGCGGCTAGGCCACTTAGGGTAATTTTCCCTGCCGAAGGATTTGGATAAACAGAAATACCCATCGCACTCAAGTCTTCAATGCCAAGAACGGTGATTTCCTGTACTGTCGTATCGGCTTGACCACACGCATTGGTTGCAATCAGGGTTACGGTATAGGTACCCGGAGTTGTAAATTGATGCGTAGGTTGCGTTTGAGTGGAAGTATTTCCATCTCCGAAATCCCAATCAAACCCATTGGCATTTTGCGAAGTATTGGTAAGGGTTAATTGGCCGCCATTCAAATTGAAACTAAATCCAGCGATTGGTAAGGCACCCAAATTAATGGTTAAGGTGGAGGCAGCACTAGACCCGCAAGAATTATCTGCGCTCACGGAAAGTACTCCGGGCGTATTATCCATAGTGAGTGAGATAGAATTTGTAGTGCTCATACCCAACCATGTAGCTGGAAAAGTCCAAATGTAATAAGCAGATGGATCATTCGCCACTGAATAGGTTTCTACGGCATTCGGACACGGAGCCGTATTGCCTTGAATTACTCCCGGTGAAGCAGGAAGTGTTTCAACCGTAATGTATGCTGTGTCTTGAAAACTACTTAAGTTGATTCCATCACTTACGGTTAAGGAAACGGCATAGGTTCCAGGTTGAGCATAACTTACTACAGGATTCGCAATGGAAGAAGTGGATGGAGATCCTCCCGGGAAACTCCATGTCCAGGAATTGATGGCTCCACCGGTAGTTTGATCAGAAAACTGCACTGGAGTATTCACACAAACCGTAGAAGGGGTTCCATTGAATTGAACTGCCAGTGGACTTGATAAATTATTCCATTTCCACATGCCATTCGTAGTTGCGTTGGTATTGAACCACCCCGACCAACCAATGGACGGCGTTAAAAATTCGCAGTATAAATGCTGTTGGTTATCGATCAGTGCCCAAGTTAAGCCCCCGTCTAAGGAGTAGGAAGAACCTGTTCCCCCGGTAGCTGCTCCGGTAGTAAAGAGGGTATTGGTATTCACTATCGCGCACAATCCGTTGGAAAAAATCGGGCCATTGGTGGCTAATTGAATCCACGTAGATCCCGCGTTCGTAGTTTTATATACCGCACCACCATTGGTAACAATGTATCCGGTGGATGCGGATGAGAATGAAAAATTTGCACTGATATTAGCTCCGGCAAAGTCTAGAATTGGTGAAGTATACACTGCCCATGTAGCCCCTTTATCCGTTGAGTGAAAGATGCGTCCTTTATTCGTAGAAAACCATACACTGTTTCCAACCACTTCCATTTGTCGGGTATACCCATATTCACCCGAAAGTGGATTTGGAATGTTTGCTCCCGTAACCAAAGTCCAGTTTGTTCCGCCGTTGGTTGTGCGATAAATTTCGAATTCACCATTGATTGGGTCTCCCATGCAGAATCCTTCGTTCGCATCCCAGAAGTGAACTACATTCGTAAAGGAGGCAGCATTACTGAAGGTTGCGGTGGTTTGCTTGGTCCATGTTGATCCGCCATTGGTAGTTTTCCAAATCCCTCCGAGCTGACCTGCGGCATTCGGATAAGCGGCCAACCATGCGGTGGTTGAAGAAATTCCTTGTACCATAGAAATTCCAAGCCCTGCATTCCCCACATTTATATTTCCAGGCGTCCATGTGGTTCCACCGTCGGTTGTTTTTGTAAATTGTTGCACATTCGCATTTGCTCCACTGCCGTCGTAAGCCGTTGCCCAAACCACGTTTTGGTCTACAATTGATATCCAATGTACCCCGCGATTCGCTGCTGAAAATCCAGAATGTTGTACAATCCAATTTCCGTATGGAGGTTCATTAACAGTGATATAAGCATTTTTGGTTTCACTGTCGGAGGTTTGCGAATTCGTTACGGTTAAGGTCACCGCATAGGTTCCCGAAGTGTTGTAGGTAATGTGCGGCGGGTTCATACCACTGAAGGTGGCTGGTGTTCCCCCAGGGAAACTCCATTGGTACGAAGTAATATTATTTCCTCCGGAAGCACAATTCTCATAAAACAACACGGAATCTCCTTCGAATATGGTGGTGGGGATTGCAAAAAAGTTTGCCACAGGAGCTCCTGCCACTAAGCCTTGACTCGCACATTGTACGGCTGCGAGCGCATCAATTCGCGGACCCATATTTTGATTAATATTTACGCCACTACTGACTAGACAGCTTAATACTTGCGCTGGAGTTAAGGTAGGATTAACACTGAGCATCAATCCCACTAGGCCTGCTGCGAACGGAGTTGCCATGGAAGTTCCACCCATTTTAGCATAGGTATTTCCTGTTGCGGAGTAAACCGTGCTTAGTAACCCTCCGTTGGAGTATCCTCCAGGAGCGGCAATGTCTACATAAGGTGTTGCGCCGTTATAATTTGAAAAGCTTGACCGTTGATCGTTGGCATCTACGGAACCCACACAAATTACATTGTTGTAGGCACCTGGGTAATGTAGGGTAGTTACGTTACTATTTCCTGCGGCTGCCAAGAATACCACATTTGGGTAGGCATTAATCAAATTTTGAAAGGCCTGAGACGGACTGGTTCCACCAAAAGACATGCTTACCACGTGCGCCCCGTTTTCACAAGCCCATTGAACGCCAGCGTAACCATACCAAACGGATCCGGAGGAAGAAGCGCTGTTGGGAGTACATTTAACACCTATTAATTCCACATTACCACCGAGGCCGGCAATGCCTACGCCGTTGTTAATATCTGCGGTAGCTAAGCCTGCGCAATGGGTACCATGCGACCACCCTTGGTCTTGGGCATGCGCAATTGGGGGAGCGGCGTTGTTGTCGTTATCAGCTACATCATATTGTTTGAACGCTGTTAAGTCGTTGTGGGTAGAGAACACGGCATTGTCAACGATTGCGATTTTAACTTGAGTTCTACCTTGAGTGATGTTCCATGCATTCTCAGAACCTACGAGGGTATGATACCACTTATTTGTACCGGTATGACTTGGGTCGTTCGGAATAAAGCCAGTAGAATACATGGGTTCCTTTTCAGCGTAGAGCACATCGGCTACTTTTTGTAATTGATTCAGATAGGAATTTATGTTCGCATCATCCGTAAAATAAATGCGATAAATATTCATAAGCGAGGGCTTCATGGTAAAGTAGGAAGGCCGTTCTAATTTGGTGACAGCTGCATCTTGGAAGATGGTTTCCAGGAAAGGATAATCTGTTATCTTTTCCAGAAGCGCAAATTGATTAGGGTCGGATTGCTTAAGATGGAGGCGATTGGGTTGTATGTCTCCCTTCAGTTGAAACATTAATACACCGGGCAAAAAAGACTGGGTAAACCCCGTGAAATTTAGGGCCGATAATAAGTAAAGCAGGATAAAAATTCTCATGTCGTAGGTTTTTGATAAAATTAACTAAAAGCGAAACAATGCGCAACAAAAAACCCCGACCAAGGCCGGGGTTTTTACATATTTTTTATTCGATTAATAATTCCACAAGTCGGTTTCCCAAGTTCTCATGTTTTCTTTAATCTTTTCTGCTTCGTACAAGGCATCTACCCCGTAACGATAATCTTCTACATCACGGTCAAACTGATCGGAGGCTCGATAAATAGTAGCACTAAACATGCGCTTCCAAAAGTAATCGTCAAAAGACATCCATTGCGCATCGCTCTGAGTATTGTATACATAGTAGTTTACCATCACATTGCGAAGTTCAGGGAAGTAGAGCCAAAAGAGTTCGTATTCACCTGTTTCAATGTTTCCGCTAATCGTTGTTTTTGCTCCTCCTACACTTGCCACCATTGTTGGTGTTTGTGCAAAAGGATCCCACATTAGAAGACTTCCTCTTCCTGAACCTTTAGTTTTATCGGTAGTAAATTTTGCTACCGGAGCAATGGCAATGATTCGTTTATCCAACATTGAGCGCTCTTTATCAAAAAACCAATCTTCTTTGATGTTGTACGCTGTAACCAAATCGGAGGTCAGATAAAAGGTTAAATCCTCTGACAACAACGGCTGATCTGCTCCTAACTTAATAGCCTTCGCCATTGCAATATTCCAAGATTTCTCAAATGCAGGATCCGCTATTTTATACTTAACATCAGGCTGCCACTGAGGACCTATATTAGCTGCATCATAATCAGTGTTTACAATATTATCCACCCAATCTTTGAAGGTTTTAAAACTTTGGTAATCCGTTTGATAGATTTTAGTTTGACCTTGAAACATTCCATCAATCATTTCACCCTGAAAAAAACCTCCAGCCCGTTCAACTACTCGTTGCTTGTAATAGTTGTTCTGACCATAAAAAGAGTTTTTGTCAGAATTATTATTATACCTCATTAGTCTATATTTGAGCATATAACCATCCTCTTTGGTAAAATTAAAATCGGAGGAGTCTGAACAATAGAACATAGACAGATCTCCATTCATCAAATGTTGTAGAATTATTGACCAAAGGCTTAATCTTTCCTGATTTCTTATCCAACCACGATGAGCCATCATTTCAGATGCATCCTTTGGAGCTTGCTGAGTAAAGTCTTTTGTAAATTTATCATACGGGTAGAATAATGGCTGGTTCACCTTCTCTCTGGCATCTATTCGAGAAAACAAACGTTTAGACCAAACATAGTCAGCATATCGTACGTACTCGTATTCTACCCTGCTCCTTACGGGAACTTCGTCTTTCACAACTACACCATCAAGTACACCATCAGAAAGAATATTGGCAGGTCCTCGTTGAATATCTAAGGGATTTTGGGAAAATACATTTATTGAAATTCCCAACAATAATAAAACACAGACTTTATTCATAACCATTCTATTGAATTGTAATAGCTCCTTTAAAAGGCGAACTTTTTCCCGTATCTGTTCTTTTACAAGTACCGCTTACACCAACAACTGAACCTGGAGAATACGCCCTTAATGCATTTGCAGGAATAACGTTACCATTTAAATTAGTTGAGCCGACTTTCATGGTAGAGATTACAAAATTAACTCCACTAAGCACTGAACCATTGGGTAACCCCACGAACACTGGACCGCCTTTACTGCTTAACGAGGTAGTCAAAACGGTTGGCTCTGGAAACGGTTTGATAGGAAATTGTTGTGTAAATGTTACCGATTTATCGTTCTTGTCTTTTGCCGTAACTGTGATCTTAGCACCACCCTTTGAGGCAGCTACTCTTGCTATGTAGTAATTACCTTGTTTTGGACATGTTTTACCATTACAGGATACGGTCATTGATTTAATATTAGCACCACCGGACGCAGCAGTTATTTTATTATCCCAATCTGCATACAATGCTGTTTGTAAAGGCAATCCAATGGATCCTCCACCTTTCTGAGCAATAAATACTTTGGTGGTATAATCCTTCCATTTCACGGTTCCCATTTTGTTGGCAATCCCAACAGATCCTTTGATTTGCATTTCATTTGACCCAGAAGCTGTCATTTCAAGTGTAGCAACACCGTCTTTTACTCCTTTCAAGGTACCTTGTCCTGGTTTCACTTGAGGTACTTTATCTGAATCAAATGCAGCCATCCATACAGCAACCTCAAACTTATCCCCAGATTCAACCACAGCAACTGACGGATACGCCATAGCCATGATGGTATTAAAGGAGTACTCCCCAGTAGTAATTCTAGACTTAATCATACCAACCGCTTTGGCACGCGCTGCTAATACCTCGTATTGCAAAGTAGAAAGCGAAGCTAATGCTGCAATCATGGGTGAATGAAAGAAGGTACGTCCTAACCAATGTACGTTCTTGGAAATGTCTCCGTCATGTCCGTAATCATCTAATTCATTCTTTGTTAGCTCCGAATAGATAGTTACTAACTCCGGAACGTCCGCTGTATCAGGTTTATTTCCTTTATAAATCAATTCAGTTACTTTTTTCTCCAAAGACTTATTGTCGGTAAACTGATCCACAGCACCTTTAAGTACTACCGAATATCCCTTTCCTTCAATCTTTTTTGTTCCACACAATTCAACTAATCGTTTTCTATAGTTTTTGTAAGGCACCCAAACTTTCTTCATTCCCACACCAGTGTTTTCAATATTCTCTAACTCTATGATACCAAGCTCACGCATTGGCGTATCGAATTCATCTTTAGACTGAAGTGCGGACAAATTTAACTTTGACGGCCGTAACGGATCGTTGTTACTGTATTTAACCCAGAGAATGGCATCCTTGTCATTGTTCTTAGGTGTTGGATTCAATTCCCCCAATTTCTCTAACAACAACAATTTCGCATCATCGATATTTTTAATGACGATTTGAGTCTCTTTGTCAATGTCAGCAATCGTTTTAAGTGCAACTTCAATTTTCTTACGTTTCGCTGCCTCTTCTTCACCTTTTGATGTAGCTAATTCCTGACTTAAATCACCTTTTAATTCATCTCCACGATCAAGTTGTGTTAATGCTCCTTTTTGTATGTTCGCTTCAATCGCAACAAAGGCATCCAAGATTTGTTTTGATACGTTCAAGGCCAAGAGCGCCGTGAGTACGATGTACATCATCGAAATCATCTTTTGCCTTGGGGTTTCCTTACCTCCTCCCATTATTTCTTACTTTTTTAATGTTTATATTTTATACTAGAAAAATGGTCTTTTTATGAACGCATTGCTTTCAACATGTTCCCGTATACGTTGTTCAAATCCGTAAGATTTTGAGCAAGTACCGCCATGTTCTCACGATACAGTTTAGTATCCTCTGTTGAAGCAGCTAGGTTTTGCATCATCTCTGACACTTGTTTCTGGAATCCTTGCGTAGCCTCTAAGTGCGCAGATGATCCTTGCAATTGAAGTTCATATACGTTATTCAATGCTGAAAGGTTTTTAGAAACTTTTTGCATTTGCTCACCAAATGATTCACCCGCTTCCGTATTAGAGGTTAATCCAGCAATGGAAACAGAGGCGCGTTGATATGCTTCTGAAAGGCTTGACATTTTCTTAGAAGCCTCTTCTAAGGAAGAAACATAAGAATCCGTTGCTGAAGCCGCAGAAGAAACACTTTTCAATTGCTCTGCATTGTGGCTTAAATCACGCATTGCATTTCCAAGACGATCCAATAAGGCTTGGTCAATTTTAGCTTTTTCCATCAATTCGGCAATTTTTTCAGTAGCACCGTCACCAGAACCTCCGTTCCCAGCAACTGGACTTGTTAATAGATTACGCGTCGTACCGTCGTTCTCTTGAGCTACTACCGCACGGTCTTCTACCGGCACTAAATACGGATAATAAATAGACCAATCTGGTTCAGCGTGGGTTAATTGGAATGAACTTAAGGTAAATAATACCGCCTCTGTTCCTAACCCGGCAATCAACATCTCGTTACAACCTGGCCAGTGCATAATTTTGAATAGGGCCCCAATTATTACAATAGCCGCTCCTAAACCAAAGGCAAAGCCCATTACTGTTCTCCCTTTTGGTCTTGCCATCCAAATTCCAATTTTATTCCCTTTAGCACTCATGTTTTTTGATTTTTATTGTTAAACTTTGATTTATTTATTTGTTACAGATTTTACTTTAATTGAATATCCATTTGGATTTCTTCACCGTTTTCAGCGTCTAAGTCTTTACCACCTCGACCTAAATGCGTCATCACGTTACGGAAACCGATATAACATTTCGCAGTATCTTGATACTCAAATGTTCTTGTGGAATTCTGCAGATAATAACCGATGTCTTTCCATGAACCCCCGCGAATTACTTTCCGTTTTTTCACCGGATGATCCGCATCTTTCGCATCATAGGTATACTCCGAGTTCATGTCATGCGTGAATTCATAAGCAGACTCATCAAACGCGGTGTTACACCATTCTGCGACGTTTCCTGCCATGCAATATAGACCAAAGGCATTTGGATTGTATGAGTAAACTTTAACCGTATGAAAGCCACCGTCTTCAAAATAACGACCTCTCATTGGTTTAAAGTTTGCCAAGAAACACCCGTTGGCATTTCGGATATATGGCCCACCCCACGGGTACTGGGACAATTCCAAATCTCCACGTGCAGCGCGTTCCCATTCTACCTCAGATGGTAAGCGGAAATCGTTTACATATAAATCCCCGTTTGCTAGCAACCAACTGTGATACAACTGAGTTCTCCACACAGAAAACGCTTTCGCTTGACACCAAGTTACTCCAACTACTGGGTAATTATCGTATGCCGTATGCCAGAAGTAATTTTCCGCCATTGGATCGTGGTAAGAGTAGGTATAATCCCTGACCCAACACAAAGTATCTGGATACACATTGATACGCTCTTTAATGATGTAACGGCTACGGTCAGAATGGCCACGTATGGCGTTGTGTTGCCCTTTACTGTTGGTATAGCCTAAATCTAAGTCTTGGCCTGGATTGATTAAGAAATCTTCATCTACCAAAAGAGTTTCTTTGTCGTCTTTTGGAATATCTTTTCTATTTGCAGTATCTACATCAATAAACGGAGAAACCGTTCCGTCATATAAAACTTGCGAACCATCATCGGTCAAGGTTGATCGGTGTAAGCCATTTGATTTTTGGTCCTTAGAAAGCGGATCTCTCCTGTTTATTGAATTTGGATCTGAAGGATCTAAGGTGCTTAATGTTCCGTTATATGCATTTCTTGAAGTTTTGACCTTTCCACGTTTCGCCGCTTCTTTATAGTCTATCCATACGTAATCGTAATACAACAAGCGCGTATCAATTTGCTTATTATTAAAAAACTGCTCGTCTTTCGATACGTACATGTCAGAAAGTAAAAACAAAGTCTCCGGATCTGTGTAATCTATCGGGGTTTCCCAGTTTAATTGGAAATACTTACGGTTTTCAACACGACCACCTTGAACATCGGTAACCTTTTTATATTCCGCCGCATCTTTATTGCTTTTATCGTCCACCTTACCTTTTTTGTCGACGCTTGAGTACGTACTAAAAATGGCAGAAACTTCATCTGGGTTTAGAGTAATATCTAAATTCTCTCTATCCTTCGGTAATCCTTTTTCGTCTTTAAACTTAAAGAAGCCTTGGGCCAAACCTTTTTTACCGGCTTGCGAGTACCCCATTAACATTAAATATGCCCTGTCCAAATCTTCTGAAGACTCGGTGTTTAA
>DBCM01000132.1 GCA_002293045.1 Flavobacteriales bacterium UBA958
TACATTTTTTCAGGCACCTCGGTGCGGACCACGAAGCCCATGGAAGAAGGGGTAATTTTAGACAGGTTATTGGGCGAGGAGAAAAAATCCCAACACGTGTCTATGTTGGCTTTTACGAGTTGTGTGCGTTTAAGTTGGTACATGAACCTATAACACCAGGCGTTAAAAAAAGTTTGTTACTGATATGTACCTAAATATTGTTCGAGCAGCAATAAATACTCCTCTTTTGCTTTAAATTCATCCCGTTTCTTTCGAATAAATTTAACCGAGGACAAGGTAATCAAGGCATAAAAAATTCCGCCTAAAACCAAAAGAAAAAATCCCAGAGAGCGAGCAGCTCTTAAAGAATCTTGAATGTTCATTTTTGAATTGGCTATAAATTGACTGGGATAAGAAAGAATCATATACCCATAGAAGAAACACACGGTCACAATCCCAATCGTAAACAAATACAACACGATTCTTGCCGTACTTTGCCGAAAATAAATGGGAGTAATACCCAAAAATGCTGTAATAAAAACCAAACTTCCCATTGGACGTTTTAAACTATCATTCGCTTTTTTTTGTGTATTTATAAGGTTTTGAATTACCTCAAGGTGCTGATTTTGCTTGATCAAAAAATTCACTTCATTTTTTTTATCTAGGTCGTCTAATTTTGTTTTATACGCAGCATCGAGCGACTCTTTACAAAATTCAATTTTATTATCTAAGGCTAAAAAAATCTCCTCCCATTCAAAATTATTGACTTCAGAATGTTCTGCTTTTTCGATTAAATTACTTAGTTCCAAGAACGTTTTATCCTCCGTTGAATACAGTTCGAAATTCTTTATTTCATTCAATATCCCTTGGTTTGTAAATCCTTCTGAGGAATTAGAAACCAGCGTTTTTAACTGCTTACTGCCAGACCTATACACATCTCTAGCCGCCTCCCTTCCAATTTGATTTATAAATGCTTGTACTAGTCCCATATTCTTTTGAATTTTGTGCTGAAATTAAAACTAAGATGATATCAATGGTGCAACAACCAATATAAAGATAGTAGACATTTTGTGAAATGCATGAGATTCCTCAGCTATGCCTAACACTCAGAGGATATGAAAAAAGATACAGGAAAACACTGAAAAAATTCAATCCACTTAAAACGATCGAACCGCCCGAACCAAGGTCTTGCTGGTTTTGTCGTAGTAATTTGTGGGTTTGGAGTCATAGAAACTAAAAAACCATGCCGAGGCAGTATTTGACTCCGTGGAGGACCAATAGAGGTTCATTTCCACAGGATCTGCGTTAGGTATTTCACTCAGTGCGCGTTCCACGGTGAATAAATTAGTGTTCATGGCTTGAAGCTCATAGATAGCAGGTAGATACCAATCATCAAAACCCTCGCTAACGTAAGAATCACACAAACCAGCCGCTTTAGTTGTATCTCTGGTTGCAAACATAATGGCTGTAGTATTTGCCCGTCCGTCCCAAGAACTTTCACAACTTTCAATATCTTTTTCTTTGTCGCCCCACTCCGCCTCTCGGGTTAAGTTGGTTAAGGAAACTACTAATCCATGTTGTTTTCCCAAAGAGTCTTGAAATAAATGAAAGATAACTCCGCCTTCGGTGCGTTGACCGATATAGTATGGTTTTTGAGCTGAAACGCTACAAAGCGCAGCGAGAAAAAATAGGGTAAGGAATGATCTCACAAGTAAAAAATTTTAGGAAAGATACACATTGAAATTGGAAACACGCTACTTCCCCAGCTGAATTAGGCGATAATCAACACCATCATACCTAATCATTCCATACGCTGGGAGCACCGATAAAGTCCGTTTATTAACCACGAGGTAAGCACACCCCATGGTAGTTAGTTCATTCACCACGCCTTTTTGACGTAATGCTTCATCCGAAAGATTCCACCCTTTTCTACCCAGAAGATACAACTCTTGGGGATTGCTATTTCCATTAATAGCCACTAAGGCATCCTCTGGAATATATTGTTCCGCGAGGTGTTTTAAGCCTAATTTATAGGTTTCAGATTGATTCAATCTAAAATCATACAGTTGATTACCGATGGCTTCAGTGGAAATACAGAGCATCCATATCCACGCATATTTCCCAAGGATGGACAAGGCATATCCGCCTAGGATGGCGAGCAAGGGAACTGCTGGCAAGATGTAATATTCATGCGTTAAAAAGATCACCCCTGCTTTTAAGGCATACCCTGAAAAAAGTATCAAAAAAATCGGTAAACTCAGTTTCCACGCCCAAGAAACGCCCGATTTCACAAGCCGAAATATGCCAAACACAAACAATCCAAAGGCCAAATAACTGAGGAACGGATGAAAAACAAGCTGTTCTAGCAGTAAAAAAGGCGAGGCAAGAAAAGCCTTTCCGCCGTCCAACAATCCACCGCCCAGGTTATACCAAGACCCGAAATGCGATGCCAAATAAGGATTCCATATAAAATACCAAAGAAACGCAGGAATCAAGCTGAGGAGCGGAATCAAAAATACCGTGGGCTTTTTAGGCTCATTCGATGTTTTCACAAAGGCAAATACCACAAAAGCAAGCAAGGGAAGCACTGAAATTTTCAGCAATAATCCCAGGCTGAGCATGACCAACGACAAGACCACATCCTTCCATCTTCCAAAGCGTAAGGCTTCAAAAAAATAGTAGATTCCAATCAGATACACGGCCAAGGCTTCGGTATCTGGCATTACTTTACGGCTATACATGAAAAAACAAGAAACCATCAAAAGCAAGGTTGCATAAAATGCTGTTTTCTCTGCGGAAAACCGACGCAACAGGGCATTGAAGTATACTAAACCCAAGGTCGAAATGAGCACGTTGAGTAGCCGTCCAATCCCGACATGAAACCCAAATAAGAGGCCAAGCTTTCCTTGAATGTAATATAATAAAGGGAATTCCATTCCAATAATTCCTGTTCCCCCACTGGTTTCATCCACCATGGGATACCAAAAGGACGTGTTTCCTGCGAAATAATTTCGAGCAACCATCAAGCCCGTAGCTTGACGCCAACTGTGCGCGGCCTCAATCGGCGGATTCGAAATTCCAATGAGATGCACCAGAAAAAACAAGGCGATCCAAACGAATATGTTGCTTGTGAGCTTAGCCAACCACGGTTTGTTCAAGGTAACTTTTAAAATTATTTAAAATAGCCTGCCAGCCCTGCTGCTGAAGGGCTTCCGGATTTTGGGTTTCGGGCTCAAACTTCCACAAAATCTGGGTTCCCTCATCCGATGGATTCAGATACAAGGCTACGTGACGACCATCTTCTAGGATATAATGCAGTTCTTTTTCCTCATCTACGGCGGAGAAGGTCCCGTTAAAATCAAACCCGAAGGACTGATCTTTAGCCTCCATGCGGATGCTGAAAGTTCCCCCTACCCTACAATCCAGTTCGGCACGGGGACAACACCAATCGGCAGATGCAAAATACCAATTTACGATGTGGGATGGATTCACCCAGGCATCAAAAACCACAGCCAAGGGCGCGGCAATGTTAATTTCAGCAGAAATCATTGATTATTTTCAATTACATAGGTTAAAATTTTCTCCATCAAATGGGCTCGATCTTTACCCGTTACATTGTGTTTGTGCATCGGATACGGAAAGAAGTCCATTTGTTTTCCATCTTCAACAAATTTCTTTACCAGCGAATAATTATGTTGCATGACCACGACGTCATCTACGGTCCCATGTATCAAGAGTAATTTTCCCGTCAAATTCGTTGTATAATTAGTGAGTGCGTTTAATTCATATCCTGTTTGATTTTCTTCGGGACGGTCCATGTAGCGTTCACCGTACATCACTTCATAAAACTTCCAATCGGTTACTGGTCCTCCAGCGACCCCAACATTGAAGACCCCGGCATGGCGCAACATCAAGGACGTAGTCATAAAGCCCCCAAACGACCAACCGTGAACCGCTAAGCGCTCAGAATCAACGTAGGGTAAAGATTTCAAAAATTCCACACCTGCTAATTGATCCTCCATTTCTACCGTTCCTAACTGGCGGTGAATTTGAGACTCGAATGCGAATCCACGTTCCGCCGAACCTCGGTTATCTAATGTAAATACGATATATCCTTGCTCCGCCAACCAATTCATCCAAAGGTTTGCCCCTGCATTAAAACTATTCGTTACCATTTGAGCGTGTGGTCCACCATAGACATAAACCAATACGGGGTATTTATTCTGTGGATCAAAATTCGAAGGTTTCACCATGCGGTAAAATAACTCCGAACCGTCTTTTCCTTTCATGGAATTAATTTCGACCGTACCAAGCGCATACTCATTCATTGGATTACTTGATTCCTTAAGCAACTTCGCCATTTTACCGTTAGTCGTATAGATCATTTCATGATTGGGCATGCTAATGCTAGAATACCCATCATAAAAATACAGGCCATCATCTGATAGGTCAAAGCGATGTACGCCCTCATTTTTTGAAATCACTTTTGAATTCCCGTTTAAATCTGTTGCGTAGACCATGGTATTGCATGGATTCTCTCCGGTAGCGGAATAATAAATTAACTTTTTGCTTGCATCTATTTCGAGAATATCCTTAACAACAAATTGATGGTTAGTTATTTGTCTGATTCCTTCTTGTAACACCTCCATGGGTTTACCTTCAAACATAAACTCCGTTGTTTTTCGTTCAAAATCAACCAAATAAAGGTTCATAAAGCCATCTTTTTCAGACATCCAAATGAAGTCATTTCCTTCACCGATAAAATACGCCGGATGTTCGGGCTCTACCCATTTTTGATTTTTTTCATGCCAAAGCGTTTTAATTTTCTTTCCTGTTTTCACATCGAATACATTAAGCCAAAGTTCATTTTGTCCGCGATTCACCTCTGCGATAATGCAAAACTTTTCGTCAGGCGTAAAGGCGAAATTTGTTAAGTAATCATCTGCGTTCCCGCTTGGTTTGATGAAAACCGTTTTCTTGGTTTTACAATTGTAGATTCCCACACGCGGTTTTTCTGATTGTTGTCCTGCCATTGGATATTTAATTGAGATCAACGAACCAGGAGTGGTATTGATGTCTAACAAGGGGTAATCTGCCACTTCAGTTTCATCCTTTTGGTAGAAGGCCAAATAATTCGCGTTTTTAGACCAAAACAAGCCCTTTTCGATGCCAAACTCGTTGCGTGCAATGGATTGACCAGAAACGATGTTCTTGTTTGTATTTTTTGTTACGGCTCTTTCGTTGGTGTAAACATTATTACCCACAGTGTAGGCTATTTTTCCGGAGGAATTGTGATAGACTAAATTTTCATAGGCCCCAATCCCAACATGTTTAAGTTCGAGTGCTTTGGTGCTCGGGTTAACCGTAAAAATAACATCGCCATTATTGATTAACAATTCATTCGAAGAGATCCATTCATACCCATAGAGGTTTTGAATTTTAGCTTCCGCTGGAAGTAATTTATTTAATTCATCCACCGTACAAAGTACTTTTTCTGATTCTTGATCTAAGGTATATCCGAGCAATGACTTGTAATCTGCTGATAACAAGGTGTATTCTGATTTATTGGTAATCCATGAAAATCCGAGGGTTCGTTGCGGACTGAGGGCCCGTTGTTTCAGTACGGATTCGCTTACGGTTAGTGATTTTTTTTGCGCACTAGCAGCGTGGGCAATCAATAGAAGGGAAGTGAAAATTAAAAAACGCATAACTAGGATCGATGTATAAATTGATTAAAAAAAGATTCGATTGGTCTGCCTATTTCATAGGCTATGCTTAGGGTTTCTAAGAGCTGGTCTTGAAGCATTAACTCCGCGGGAAAGGTCGCATAAAAATAGAATTGCTTATTGAAGATTAATGGTTCTTGCGCAGCAGCGGATTTCAAATGTGCAGGGAGCATTTTATTCTTTTCGCCATGAATGGCCCCATAGAAGGAGCTAAACGAAGGCTCAGAAAGTAAGCGTTGAAATTCGGTTAAATTTGTTGCAATTCCCTCGCGAAGTTCAAGGAGATTTTCCTTATCGATTTCATAGACTCCCCCGTAAACACGCACATGCTCTGGGGTGAGTTCGAAGTAAATTCCATTGATGGCGGTGCTTTTTTTACCCTCCGGAGAAACGACGGCAGAGCACATGAGTTTGTATGGCGTCTTATCGGCAGAAAAGCGAATATCGCGGTTAATCCGAAAGATACAATCCTTGGCAAGCACGTGTTGAAATGGGGGATTGGCAAGTGCAATTCGATCAATTAAGGCTTGTGTAAATTCAGCAAACGGTTTCTTTACAGAAACTTCATAGCGCTTCCGGTTTAGATCAAACCAATCTTTATGGTTGTTTGCCGCGAGTTCGATAAAGAAATCAAGATAATCCGGACTAAAATACCCCATAACCCTTTGAATTGTGTCCGAAAGTTACTTAAAAAGGATTGAAAGCCAAGAGGGCAAGCGAAAACAAGGTAAATACTTTGGGCAAAGAGAAAAATAATGCTATCTTTGCACCCTTAAATTTTTATTAACTAATTAAGAACCTTATGAATTCTTACGAAACTGTTTTCATTTTAACTCCCGTTTTGTCTGAGGATCAGGCAAAGGAAGCAGTACAGAAATTCGAAGGCGACATCAAAGGCATGGGTGCCAAGATAACGCATTCGGAACACTGGGGACTGCGCAAAATGGCTTATCCAATCCAGAAAAAATCCACCGGATTTTATTTCTTGATTCAATTTGAAGCTGCTGGATCTGTAATTGCAGATTATGAATTAATGATGAAACGCGATGAGCGCGTACTGCGGTTTTTAACCGTACGTATGGATGCTGACCACGTGATTTACGCTGAGAAGCGTAGAGCAAAAACATCAGCAAATTAATTATTAACCCCTTTAAATTACTGAGATGTCAAACGATATTAGATACCTAACCCCGATTAATATAGATATTAAGAAGGATAAATACTGTCGATTCAAAAAATCAGGCATTAAGTTCCTCGATTACAAAGACGCTAACTATTTGTTGAAGTTAGTAAACGAACAAGGAAAAATTCTTCCTCGTCGTATTACAGGTACTTCCGCGAAGTTCCAAGGTCGCGTTAACAAGGCTATCAAGCGTGCTCGTCACTTAGCGCTTATGCCTTACGTAGGAGATATGTTGAAATAATCGATAAAAATTTTGAATCATGGAAGTCATTCTATTAAAGAACGTAGATAAATTAGGTTACACCAATGAGGTGGTAACTGTAAAGCCGGGTTACGGAAGAAACTTTTTAATTCCTCAAGGATATGCTGTCCTTGCCACGGCAAGTGCCAAAAAAGCGCATGCAGAAGTAATGCGTCAAAAATCGCACAAAGAATCTAAAATGTTAGCTGAGGCTCAAGAGTTAGCTGCTAAACTAGCTGAGGTAAGCGTTTCAATCGTTACTAAAGCGGGTGAAAACGGTAAAATTTATGGGTCTATCAATACGATCCAATTAGCCGAAGCATTAAAAGCCGCTGGACACGACATCGACCGTAAGTCTTTGAAAATTAAAGATGAGCCAATTCGTGAAGTGGGAAGCTATGAAGCTGAAGCCAACCTTTACAAAGGCGTAAAACAAACCATTAAATTTTCAGTAGTAGCTGAATAAGCTCAACCGATTTCTAAAAACCCTGGCCTTTAAGTCAGGGTTTTTTTTTCTTAAAACCAACCTTATGAAACACCTAAGTCTCTCGATTTTATTTGCCTTGTGTGCAGGAATATTTGCACAAAATGCGGTTACTGAAAAACGCGTTGAATTCGATTTAAAAGACGGCTTCAGCAACGAACGTGTCTTTGAATTTAGTTCGAAAGGTATGCTGATTTTTTCCAAACAAGATAAAGACGAGAATCAAATCAGCACGTACCGATTTGAAAAGTACAATACCGACTTGGTATCAACACACGAAGTAAGCTACACGATTGAGAACAAATTCTATGTAGATGAAATATATCAAACGGGGAATTACGTGTATTTCTTCTTCAAAACACGACGAACCGATTACCGGGTGGTTAAATATGATTTTATAAGCGAAACATTTAAGGAAGTTTCTGGCGAACTACCCAAGCGTAGTTACATAAAATACACGGCCTGTATGGATGATCGGGCGGTAATGGCTGTCATAAATAAAAACTATAGCATTTCAATCATTTCTATTGATATGAATTCGGGGTCTGAGCAGATCACACCTATTACATTAGAGGGATTTAAACCAAAAAAACTGAGTCTTTCCAACATGGAAACCATGCCGGAAAGTAAAAACATCTTACTGAGCATCAATGCCTATATGAGTAAAAAACGTACTGAATTGTATATTGTACGCCTGGATGAGTCCGGTCAAGTGCAAGCCAGTACAGACATCAGTATTGGAACAGAAAATAACTTACGAAATGCCAGAGCCTATGACATTGGCAATAATGAATATATTCTTTCTGGAACGTATTCTGTTCCGAATTCTGGTGGATCCAATGGTTTCTTCATTTCTCGCTTAGCTCAAGGTCAACTGGAACCAATCAAGTTCTACAATTTCACGGAACTCAAGAATTTCCTTAGCTACTTACCTCCCAATCAACAACGTAAAATTGAAAAGAAAAAACAACGCAAAGCGAATAACGGACAAGAATTGAACATTTCGTACAACATTGCCGCACACAGTCCAATCAAAGTGAACGAGGACTTTATTTATATTGGCGAGGCCTATTATGCTACGTATAGAACAGAAACACGGACATCAACCTCCTATGTAAATGGAAAAGCGGTTACCACAACCACGTATGTACAGGTGTTTGATGGGTATCAATATACACATGCGTTTATTGCGAAATTCGATAAAAATGGCAACCTGATTTGGGACCAAACCTTTCCCATGTGGTTAGCTCAAAAACCAATGACTGTTCGCCGGTTTATTCACGTAGCCGATCAACAACAAAATAACCTTAAACTCGTGTATGCGAATGGCAATCGAATTACGAGTAAAGTGTTTGATTTTGATGGAAATGTAATGAGCGACAAACAATCTGATAAGATTGAGACGAATGCTGAAAATGATAAAACCAGGTTAAGCTATGCCGAAATCATACATTGGTATGACAACTACTTCTTGTCTTATGGGATACAACGTATCATTAACCGAAAGGATAAAGATGTGGAGCGCAAGCGGACGGTATTCTTCTTTAATAAAATTAAACTGGACTAATTCAGTTCATTTAAGGCACGCACCCCAAAGGCATCGTTATGCCAAGCCTTGGTGATTTTTCCATGTTCGATCAATACGTAGGTAGGAAAACTCCCCTCGGTAATCGGTAACACTTCAGAAAGATTTGGTTTGAGTTCACAATGGATTTGACTTCCAACTAGAGCCTGATAGCTGTTTAAATCAGAAGAGTCGGAACCCAATACCCAATATTCAATAGGAACCTTTGCATACGGCTTAATCCCCTTCATAAGCTGGGTAGATTCCGTGCAATACTTACACCCAGGCAACGCAATCACGACTAAATGTTTTGATTGACTAAGTCGGAGCCTAGATTTGGGATTATAACTGAGATCTACCAAATCTCCTTGATAAATCGGGTAGATGGCAAAGTAAATAAGTACAGGCTGAATGAAGGTTGCGATAAACAGCAACCCGAGTAACCAACGATTGGTTGTTTTAGCCTTAACCCTTCGATAAATGAACCGTGCTAAAAACCACCCCAACATTCCAAGAAGGAAATAAGGTAAGAATTTTGCGATGCCAAAGGAAAGACCAAGGCTTAAAAGAAAGGTTTCGATGCTGTTCATAACAAAAAAGGGGGACGAATCCCCCTGAACTAATGAATATGGGTTAGATTATTGAATCTCGCAATTGGTAGATAGTGTACCCACGGATGCATCGTTGGCATCACATGCTGCAGTAACATCTTTCTTTTTCCCAGTAATGGTTGAACTGGTAGAACCGATTTCTACACCCGCTTCTGTTACAGTACACTTACACGTGTAATCTTTTGAACAAGACGCCATAGTAAAAAGCGCCACTCCTAAAACGATCATTAACGTTTTCATAATTCTAAAATTTTAAGTTTATCAAAGCTATTAAAAAAATCAATATTGTGATTGTTTTTTATTTGATTTATGATAGTGAAAATACCAAGCAATCGTTGCCGAGGGCACAACATCCGTAAAGGGAAATAATTCCTCTAGAAACGTAAAACTCGCCCAGGACAATTTTCTCCCAAACATGTAGTACACGATTACAGCAGAAATTGGAGCCCACACCGCATCAAACAATTCAGCCGCCCCGGGAATCAGGTAGGACAGTAACCCCATACCGTCAATAGCCAATGCAGCAATCAGTTTTATAATTTTCGTATCGTTTGCTTTTTTTAAATCATTCATGGTGATTTCACTAATGTTTAAATAAATGTAACAAAACATCACTTTGCTTTCGCACCGCTTCCTCCACTTCTTTCACAATTAATGTTACTTCAGATTGATTTGTGAAAGATTTTGGACCAATACTAACGAAGGAATCAAAGGGAACCAGTAATTTTTCTCCCTTTGGCAGGACCCTGCCCATTCCCCTCATGAATATGGGTATATACGGAATATTAGGTCTACGTTTAAGTATGGCCCCGACTCCTTTTTGAAAAGCTTGTAGCTTTTCAGGCTCCCCACGGGATCCTTCCGGAAATAAGATAAGTGAATGGCCCTTATCTAATGAGTTAATCATTATATCCGTTGGACTAGGGTCACCGTCAGCGCGATTTCTTTTAATTAGTAACGCATTGATTACCCAACGTGATAAGAAACGCTTGAATGGTGAATTACCGAAATAATCATCTGCGGCCACAGGATGTGTTCGTATTAACTGTTTAATTGGAAGGGCAGCCATAAGCGACATAGTATCCAAATGGCTGTTGTGGTTAGACACGATAATCACGGGACCGGATTGACGAAGGTTTTCTGAGTTTACAAGCTTGACCCCCACCAAAATACTTAAAAAGGGACGCATAAGTAACTTGTAATAAAAAACCATCAATAACCATTTCATTACGCGTAGTATAAGTTGTAAACGAAATAGAAGAACGAGGGTGCAGCGATAGCTAATGAATCTATGCGATCTAATATACCCCCGTGACCAGGTATTAAATTACCTGTATCCTTTAAGCCAATGTCTCGTTTTATGGCAGAAACAATAACATCCCCAATAAAACCTCCAAAAGCAATAATTGCCCCAGCAAAAAGTGATTCAATGGCTGTAAATGGGGTTAAAAAACGAATGAAATATGCCACAACAATGGTTGTAATAAAACCGCCAATGAACCCTTCCCACGTTTTGTTGGGACTGATTTTCTCAATGATTTTATGCCTACCGAGCAATTTACCCCAAGTAAATTGAAATACATCGTTCATTTCGGTTAAAAAGACAACATAGAGTAACAAGCCTCTACCACCGGCGTGGAAGCCAGTTAATTCAGGCAATGACAAGAAATAAGCTAAATGGCTAATGGAAAACACCGTAAACATGAGCTGTACGGGTAAAACACTCATGGACTTCCCTATTTCGACGGTAAACCCTCTAACTACCAAGACAAAAGGAATCCAAATGAACATGATTACGGGGATGAAAATCATAAACAAATTAAAATACCCCATATAGGCTAAGAAATACTGTACCGGAATTGCAAGATAACACCAGATAATTACACGTCGATCTTCCGGACGAACATTTTTACTTATGCTAGCAAGTTCACGCAATGCGGCAAACGACAAGAAGCCAAAAGCAACAAATGAAATGCTTGGATGAAGTACGGTGGCTAAAATAAAAATTAACGCCATAATCCACCATGATTTCGTGCGCTGTTGTAGTTCTCTTACCTTATCGCCTGGGAATATTTTTCCCAAGACAAAGAACAACACGGTGGCGAAAATTAAAATCCCGAGAATGACCAAGATAATGGAAAGCACCTCTTTATTTTCGGCAAATCGATTCGAAAGAAAATAATTCATGCGTTTAGTGAGTTTTTGATTCGTGTAATGGTACTAAGCAACATGGCAAGTACAACAAGAATAATCAGATAAAAAATCCAAGATAAAACCAATGGAAACAAGAAAACCACCATACAAAGTAAGCCAAAAAATAACGCTCTATCACTTTTACCCATTGGTCCTTCATACCTTCGTGCGCCACCCATCGCCTTACCTAATACCCCAACAAATTCATTAATAATCATCAGGGCAATAAAAACCACCAATAAATTTGGATGCTTATCTATCCCAAACTTAATTAATAAAGGATAAAAGATGGCCAAATCCGCTAAAATATCTCCAAGTTCATTAAGCACTTCCCCGAGCGGTGATTGTTGATTATATGCCCTCGCCATCATTCCATCAATGGCGTTCAATGCCATACGGATAAATAAAAATACAGGTACCACCAATAAATAACCCCACCCCTCATTCAAATAAACAAAAGCACCGGTCAAGATAGAACCTAATAAGGCCAAAAGTGTAACGTGATTGGGTGTTAATTTCTTTCGATGCAAAAACTCCATCAACGGTTTTAACAGTTGCTGAAACTTAGGCTTTATGTTATACACCGAAATCATCGCTTTTTTAGTTTTATGAATGGATTTTGAACCGGTACATTTCGTTTAAACCCTTCCGAAAAATGGCCATGTTTGATAAAATAGAACACTTCTTGTCCGAATTCTTGCGGTTTGGTATACATCTGGTCGTGGTTTAACGGGATATAGGTAAAGTCATCATAACGCTGCTGGAGTGACTCCACATCCCAACGTATAGGTCCGAGCCTTAAGGCTGTCTTTTGATGTCGTCGAACTACATTAGTTGCATACGTTTCAATGAAAATCCCCATGTGTATCGAAGTATCTCTTAGGTTTGAATACGGAGTTTTTATGAAATCTTTCGTAATCTCTCCGAACAATAGTGCATTAACCAGCTTTAAATCCTCGATTAATATCGTTGGTGCACGTTCCTGTAAAGGACTTCGATCGTAGATAATGGTCTTTATATTGCGCTTGCCGTGTTGAATAATCCACGGATTTAAGGTCCAAGCACCAACAATATAAGCCATTACATGTAACTCATCGTATTGAGACAGTTCATGGGTTTGATAATAGTGTTCTAAATTTTCTGTGCTTTTTTTAATCGATTTTCTGGAAATATATGAGGCCACATACACGGGCATTTCAGCCTTTTTAAAATAACGTTTCAAGGCCCCAGTACCGTTTATCCGAGAACCGAATCCAGGTAACAGTAACAATGCGTGTTTTTTAGGAATGGAATCTTGCCCCCAACTCGACGAATAGCAACTAAAAACAATACACCAGATCCAAAGAATCAATTTCATCTTAAAGCAAATAAACGCATAATATTAATGGAACTCCCCTGACCTTCAAATTTAGCAATTCAAACAATCCGTTGTTGAGTATTCCGCAAGTCTTGATGTGTCATATTAAAACAAGTTGTTATTTTTGTCCAAATTCAAAATCATGTCAAACCAATTATTAAAAGGAAAAAAGGGAATTATCTTCGGTGCCTTGAACGACCAATCCATTGCATGGAAAGTGGCGGAACGCGCACATGAGGAAGGGGCAGAATTCGTGTTAACCAATGCGCCAATTGCGATGCGTATGGGAGAAATAAATGGCCTGGCAGAAAAAACCGGTAGTAAAATTATTCCTGCAGATGCCACAAATACTGAAGAATTAGAGAATTTGGTAACTCAATCCATGGAGATTCTTGGCGGGAAGATTGATTTTGTTTTGCATTCAATCGGTATGTCACCCAATGTTAGAAAAGGAAAACACTACACAGAGAGCAACTACCAATATTATCAGCAAACGATGGATGTTTCGGCAATGTCACTACATAAGACCTTAGCCACCTTGTACAAACATGACGCGATGAATGAGTGGGGATCGGTGGTAGCGCTTACGTATATTGCAGCGCAGCGTATTTTTCCAGATTACAACGACATGGCAGATGCTAAATCCTTATTAGAATCTATCGCTCGTTCGTTTGGATACCATTACGGAATTGCTAAAAAAGTTCGTGTAAACACCATTTCACAATCTCCTACGGTAACCACTGCCGGACAAGGAATCAAAGGATTCAGTGAATTTATAAACTTCTCTGAACAAATGTCACCGCTTGGAAATGCACCGGCCGTAGCATGCGCTGATTATTGCGTATCTATGTTCTCGGATTTAACCCGTTATGTAACGATGCAGAATTTATTCCACGATGGCGGATTCTCGAATACGGGAGTAACACAACAAGTAATTGAACGGTTCGGAAACGAATAAAAAAAGTTTTTAAAAAAAGGGGGCTCTTGCCCCTTTTTTTTGTTCAAGACCTTTTTACTTATTATCGAACATTTTCGTGAAATCTAAGTTGTAAATGATGCTCGTCCATACTGCATGATTACGCTCCACATCAATGGCATTGGATTTAATCACAAATTGGTTTAAGTATCCAACTTGTACATTCGCATTGGCATTGAATCGCCATCCAAGCGCAGCAATGAATCGGTTTTGATCGATCGGATTCTTCGAAATCCCCTTTCCTACCCCAACAAACAACTCATTATTAACACTCAAGAATAGAGTTTGATCCTCCATCGTTTTACGAGACAAGGGAAGCAATGCCAAGGCGCGATATCGAATTCGATTTCGGAATATTGGGTCAACTTGCACCACAGCACCAGTGCTGCCTAGTGCATATTGCTCAAGAAATCGCTGTTCAATTCTATACCGATGTTGTACTTCTAAACGACCAACCTTTGACACTAAGTTGACTTGTTCGAACAATCGATGTTCATCAAATTCGTGAAGGATCGGCTGAGCTCCGTAAGGAAATGATCTTACCCAAGCATAGCCTCCCATTACTGAAACCTTGGGAATAAGTTCATACTCAAGCCCTGTGCGCAATAAAGATTGTTGCCAATCTTGAAAGCCATTCGCTCTTCGCCATTGGTACTCCGTTAGGAGGGTTACCCGCTCTGTAATTTTATGGGTGCCCGTGTAAAGTGCCCATCCAAGACGCTGATTAATGATGTTTTTCTGGGCGATGCCAATAAATGGCAAAATAAAAATAAAACCTGATAGAAATTTCAGCATATGACAAAGGTAAAATGAATAAAGGTTTCGCGTTGTAAATTATAAAATTTAGCGCGCATGAGTTATCTTTGTTTATGCAAATGACTCACGACACAAAAGCTTCCACATACATCTCGCTAGAAGAAACTTATGGCGCGCACAATTATCACCCACTTCCGGTAGTCCTTGAACGCGGAGAAGGAGTTTACGTCTGGGATGTCGAAGGAAAGAAATACTACGACTTTTTATCCGCCTATTCGGCCGTCAATCAAGGACATTGTCATCCAAAAATCACCAATGCACTCATTAATCAAGCGAAAACTTTAACGCTTACCTCGCGTGCTTTTCACAATAATTTATTGGGTCCTTTTGAGGAGTTTTTATATACCACCTTCGGTTTTGACAAATTCCTTCCCATGAATACCGGTGCAGAGGCAGTTGAAACGGCCATAAAATTAGCCAGAAAATGGGCCTATGAAGTGAAGGGAATAGAGGAAAACAAAGGAAACATCATCGTTTGTGACGGAAATTTTCACGGAAGAACAACCACCATCATCTCTTTCTCCTCTGATCCCGATTCAAAAGACAAGTTTGGTCCGCATACCCCTGGATTCATTAGCATCCCATATAACGACATTCAAGCCGCAACAGAAGCCCTTAGCGCACCAAACACGATCGGAATTTTAGTGGAGCCCATACAAGGCGAGGCTGGTGTAGTGGTGCCTGATGAGGATTTTTTGAAAGCGATTCGAACGCGTTGCACCGAAACGAATACCCTATTTATTGCGGATGAAATCCAAACCGGATTAGCACGTACCGGAAGTATGTTAGCCGTATGCGGTAATTGTTCGTGCACCAACCGTTGTGAGAAACAAGAAACTTACCAGCGGCCTGACATCCTCATTCTTGGTAAAGCGTTAGGAGGTGGGGTTTATCCGGTTTCTGGCGTATTTGCTGATAATTCCATCATGGATGTAATAAAACCTGGTCAACACGGGTCAACCTTTGGAGGGAATCCCTTAGCCGCAACGGTAGCAACCGAAGCACTGAATGTGCTTATGGATGAACACTTGATGCAGAATGCACGACGCATGGGGGAGAAATTCCGACATGCCATGCAGGACCTCGTAAATCAACACAAAATTTTCACCCTAGTTCGTGGTAAAGGCTTACTGAATGCGGTTGTCATAAACGATTCTCCAGAAAGTGATACCGCTTGGAACTTTTGTATGAAATTAGCAGAATTCGGCTTGCTCGCTAAACCTACCCATGGAAATATCATTCGCTTTGCTCCACCGTTGGTTATCACTGAAACGGCGATGGATGAATGCATAGCGATCATTACAAAAACATTTAATCACTTTAACGCTTAAGCTTTGGCACAGAACATTAAATTTGGAACAGACGGTTGGCGTGCAATTATCGCACAAGATTTTACCGTTGAAAACGTAGCGCGTGTAACCGAAGCTACGGGTATTTGGCTCAACAAGCATTTTGAAAATCCTTCCGTAGTTATCGGGCATGACTGCCGTTTTGCTGGAGAATTATTCATGCATACCGCAGCTGCCGTATTGGTGCAACAAGGAATCAAGGTTTATATCGCGCAGGGATTTGTTTCTACGCCTATGATTTCCTTGGGCGCCCACAAACATGGATGCGAAATTGGCATTATACTTACTGCAAGTCACAACCCACCCTCGTACAATGGATTTAAATTAAAGGCAAAATTTGGCGGACCGCTTCAGCCTGAAAAAATAAACGAGATTGAAGCTATCATCCCCGATGTTTGCAGTATGGACTATGCAAGTTTTTCGGTTGAGAACGCATTAAAATCAGGACTGATTGAGGTGCTTCCTTTGGAAAAAGAGTACATTGACCACGTAAAAGCAAGCTTCGATTTACCGGCAATACAAGCGTCCGGATTACGCTTAATGTACGATGCGATGTACGGGGCGGGCCAACGCGTAATACCGCAAGTACTTCCAGCTACCACCTTAATGCATTGCGAACCTAACCCTTCATTTATGGGGCAAGCTCCGGAACCGATCGGAAAGAACCTACAAGAACTTGCGCAGTACATTAAAACACATCAAAACATCGATTGTGCATTAGCCACGGATGGCGATGCTGATCGGATTGGATTGTATGACAGTCACGGCGAATTCATCGACTCTCATCATATTATCTTATTACTAATTCACTACTTGGTGAAGTATAAAGGAATGAGTGGAAAGGTTGCGATTGCGTTTAGTGTTACGCCACGCGTTTACACGATGTGTGAACATTACGGATTAGAGCACACTACCACAAAAATTGGATTCAAGGACATCGCGGCCATCATGGTTAAAGAAGACGTTCTTCTTGGCGGCGAAGAATCTGGTGGTATTGCGGTGAAAGGTCATATCCCCGAGCGCGATGGCATTTGGATGGGACTTATTCTATGGGAATTCATGGCCAAATCGGGTAAAACTCTGGATGAGTTGATCGAAGAAGTTTATGAGATCGTAGGCCCGTTTAAATTCGAGCGAAACGACCTACACATTACCGAAGAATTAAAGCAAAAGATCATCAAAAATTGTCAAGAAAACAATTACAACTCCTTTGGGAAATACACGGTGCGTGATGTAAAAACCACCGATGGATTTAAGTATTTCTTTGATGATGACCGCTGGGTAATGATTCGTCCTTCGGGTACTGAACCTGTGCTAAGAACCTATGCTGAAGCACCAACCCTGGAAGAAGTTCGCGAAATCCTAAAGGCTACGGAAGAAGCGATTTGTGGATAGCGTGTAAAAGACGTTATGTTCATCACCCTCCTCAATCCTCCCTCAAGGGAGGAGGAAGATTTTTGTTTCCCTCCTCGAGGAGGGATTAAGGGAGGTGACATTGGCGAGTCCAAATGGCAAATTGTCCAGATGTCCTAAAATCCTACAGTCCTTACCTCTACCCCAAGGCCACATCCAAGATCATCATCACTACAAATCCCCCAATAAACCCTAGCACGGCCAAGTCGGTGTATTTGTCGCGTTGCGTTTCGGGAATCACCTCTTCAACTACTACAAAAATCATAGCCCCTGCGGCAAAGGCAAGTGCGAACGGTAAGATCGGTTGAATATAAATGACTGCAAGCGCCCCAATGACTCCTGCAATCGGTTCTACAATAGCCGAGAGTTGTCCATACCAAAAGGACTTAAACCGGCTTGCTCCTGCCCTACGCAATGGCATGGCTACGGCAAAACCTTCTGGGAAATTCTGAATGGCAATTCCTAAGGCTAAGGCTACCGCACCCCCAATGGTTGCGCCTCCAAGGCCATTGGCCGCAGCACCAAACAAGACCCCAACGGCTAGACCTTCCGGTATATTGTGTAGCGTAATCGCCAACACCAACAAAGTAGTTTTATGAAGTTGTGTTTTTACCCCTTCGGTTTCATCCTCATTAAAATTGAGGTGAAGGTGTGGCATTTTTTTATCTAAAAAGTATAAGAATAAAGCGCCCGTAAGAAAGCCCACAGCGGCTGGCATCCATGGCATGGACGGATATAACTTTTCTGACATCTCAATCGATGGGTTCAACAAGGACCAAAAACTAGCGGCCACCATTACCCCACCGGTAAATCCGAGCATGGCATCCAACACACCCCGATGCATCGTTTTAAAAAGAAATACCAAGGCCGCTCCTGCCGCAGTCACTAACCACGTAAAGACAGTTGCGATTAGCGCCGCCCAAACCGGGTGAATGTGTTCAAAGAAATCTATCAAATCTTTCATGTGCCTCAAATTTAAGAACATTTGTATAACCAAGGGAAGTTACTTATCTTTGATTCAAATAAATTCCACATGAAGGCGATTTTCCTATTTCTACTATTAGCAGTTGGTTTTTTTATGAATGGCTGTAGCAAACAAGACGATACCATTCTTCGGGTGTATGTGGGCTATAACGGCCAACCTAAATTAAGCGCCAAAGTGGTTATTGATGGGGTAACACAAAATCCACCTCAAAGTCCGTTTGTTATGACTGAATTTACCGATGTAAACGGGTTAGCAGAATTTAATCTCAGTGAATACATTAAACCCGGATCTTACGGTGGCAGCACTGTAGATTGTACGGTTTACCTCATAAAAACGTCGCCCTCTAGCGATACCGTAAAAACCATTTTTGTGGAAGGGTTCAAAACCACAAAGCAGCAGTTTTTATTCAATTAATCTAGATTGAACCTACGAATTCCAAATAGGTTCAAGGGAATTCGTACCTTTGCATTCATTTTAAGGCTATGGCAAAAAACGCAACAACGCGACAAGAAGACTATTCTAAGTGGTATAACGATTTAGTATACAGCGCCGATTTAGCAGAACACTCCGATGTCAAAGGCTGTATGATTATTAAACCTTATGGCTATGCCATTTGGGAAAACATGCGTGATGTTTTAGATCGTATGTTCAAGGAAACTGGGCACTCCAATGCGTATTTTCCCTTATTTATTCCTAAGTCCTATTTAAGTAAAGAAGCGAGCCACGTTGAAGGATTCGCCAAAGAATGTGCCGTAGTGACACATTATCGCTTGAAAATGTCTGATGATGGAAAAACTGTCATCGTTGACCCCGACGCAAAATTACAGGAGGAATTAATCATACGACCAACCTCTGAAACCATCATATGGAATTCTTATAGAAACTGGATTCAATCCTATCGAGATTTACCTATTTTAATTAACCAATGGGCCAATGTCGTGCGTTGGGAGATGCGAACCCGCTTATTTCTCCGAACCGCTGAGTTCCTATGGCAAGAAGGTCACACTGCCCACGCTA
Organism: Flavobacteriales bacterium UBA958; assembly: GCA_002293045.1. Classification (GTDB taxonomy): domain Bacteria; phylum Bacteroidota; class Bacteroidia; order Flavobacteriales_D; family Crocinitomicaceae; genus UBA952. The sequence continues at coordinate 19,895 of DBCM01000132.1, forward strand.
CGCGAGAAGAAGCCCTTGAAGAAACGAATCAAATGCTCCGCGTTTATGCCACCTTCGCAGAAGAATACATGGCGATGCCTGTGATTATGGGAAGAAAAACAGCCAGTGAACGATTTGCAGGCGCAGATGACACCCTTTGTATTGAATCCATGATGCAGGACGGTAAAGCATTACAAGCAGGAACTTCTCATTTCTTAGGACAGAATTTCGCGAAAGCATTTGACGTTAAATTTGCTGATAAATCAGGTAAACTAGACTACGTATGGGCCACTTCTTGGGGGGTAAGTACCCGATTAATGGGCGCTTTGGTCATGACACATTCTGATGATGAAGGCTTAGTTTTACCTCCAAAATTGGCTCCGATTCAAGTAGTTGCCATTCCAATTTATAAAACAGAAGAGGAACTTCACTTGATTGAAGAGAACTTTAAGTCCATCGGGAATGCGTTAAAATCCTTGGGCATTCGTTTCAAGTTTGACGGAGACGACAACAAACGTCCGGGATGGAAATTCAATGAATACGAAGTAAAAGGAGTTCCCATTCGATTGGCCATGGGTCCAAGGGATCTAGAAAACGGACAGGTTGAAATTGCTCGTAGAGATACCAAAGAAAAATCATCGGTTGCTGTGGAAGGTGTGGTAGAACATATCGCGGCACTCCTTGATGAAATCCAAGCCAATTTATTGGCGCGTTCTAAAAAACATCGTGAAGCGAATACCTTTAGTGTAGACACCTACGAAGAATTTAAGCAGCGCATTGACGATGGTGGATTTTTCCTGGCGCACTGGGATGGAACTGCGGAAACAGAAGAGTTGATTAAAAATGAAACGAAAGCAACCATTCGTTGCATTCCTTTTGATGGTCCGAGCGAAGCAGGTTCGTGCATGGTTACTGGGAAGCCTTCGGCACAGCGTGTAATCTTCGCCAAAGCATATTAGGCATTGCGGACCTTTCATTTTAAGCATTTTAGCATACTTCACAATGAACATTCCCTTCCCGTAGGAACGGACGCTATGATGCTTGGGGCGCTCGCGCAACACGAATCCCCAAAACGGATTTTAGATGCCGGCGCTGGATGTGGCGTTCTTGGGCTGATGATGGCACAACGCTTTCCGAACGCGGAAATTACGTGCATAGAATTGGATGAAAAAGCCGCGGAAGAGTGTACAAAAAATGTGAAATCCAGTCCGTTTCACGAACGAATTAAGGTAATCCAAGGTGACCTTTTAGTGTCGTTAGCATCAGATTACGACCTCATCGTTAGCAATCCCCCGTATTATTTCACGGACAACAGCTCATCACAAGGAAATAGCCTACAAAAACACAGCTCTACGGAAGAATTTTCAGCATGGATTTTCGCCTGTTATTCGCTCCTCGCAACACATGGAACCTATTGGATGATTTACCCGAGCAACCAAGAACACGCAATTTCGGAGATAACGAAGGCCCATAAATTCTATGAAACAACAAGGCATGTGCTATTAAATCAACATCAGCAAGCTGTTCGAATAATTAGTGCCTACACCAAGCAGGCTAATCCGAGAATTGAAATGAATTTTTTGCTGCGAAATCAAGACGGAACATACAGTAAATCCTATCTCGAACTAACTAAAGAATTTCATTCAAAAACACCTTCAAGGTAACTTAGGTTACCGAAAGTAGTTCAATGAATGCGTACCTTCGTAAAAAATAATTGATCATGAAAAAAGGATCCAAACTCTACAGCATCGCTACCATGACTTGTCCGCAATGTCAGGAATCAAAAATGATGGTAGCAAATCCATACAAACTCTCTACCATAGGTGACGTGAAAGATACATGTGAAGTCTGCTCCCTTGATTTAAATCCTGAACCTGGATTCTACTTTGGTGCCATGTATGTTTCATACGCACTCGGAGTAGCTGTTTTTGTGACGATTTGGGCTTCATGCAACTGGTTTTTTGATAATGTGGGGGTGTGGACACAAATTAGCTTGGTTCTCATTGCACTGATTGGTTTAGGTCCTTATTTATACGCCTTATCTAAAGTGATATGGGCTAACTTCTTTTTTAGTTATAAGCAGAATGCAGCCGCTCGTCGATAAAAAACAATTACTTCACGATACCATCGGGTATATTTTGGAGGAGGAGCTCATTGAGGAGATGAGTAAAATCGCGAAAATACGCGAAACCGTTCAAGATGAAATTATTATTCATGTGGGCGATGAATTAAAAATGATTCCCATAGTAGTGTACGGATCGATCAAGGTATCCCGCGAAAATCCGGATGGTGATGAATTATTACTTTACTACATAGAAGGGGGCGACACCTGTGCCATGACCTTACAATGCTGCGTACGGAAAACAGATTCACAAATAAAAGCTACTTCCATGGAGCCTTCGCTCCTACTGATGTTTCCGAGCGAGTATATGCAGCTCTGGATGGATAAATACCGCTCATGGCGCGAGTATATTTTACAGTCCTACCACACACGAATGCTCGAGCTCATGGAAACCATTGATGAAATTGCCTTCATGCGCTTGGATGAGCGATTAATAAAATATTTAACCGATCAGGCGAAATTACTGGGGAATCTAGAACTCCACCACACCCATCAGCAAATCGCAGATGACCTACATTCATCTCGGGTCGTGATTTCACGCTTGCTAAAGCAATTAGAAAATAAAGGGGCTATACAAATTCGAAGAAATCGAATTATTCTGAAAGAAATCTAGTCGTTACGCTGCAGCTTAAATTCCGAAGATTTATGAAAGGTAATCTTTGGATAATCTTGTTCGGCCATGGATAGTAAAAAAGGCGTTTCCGCTAAGAACACCCAGTTTTCATCTTTATCAATCGCCATGTGGTTAGATTTTGCGCGCTTAAAGCGCTCAATTTCGGCATCATCATCTGATGTTAACCAACATGCTTTAAAATAATTCCTAGGTACAAAACGACAATTCGCACCATATTCATGAATCAATCGGTAGTTGATTACTTCAAATTGTAACTGTCCCACCGTTCCCACAATTTTACGATTACCTGGTTGTTGTATAAATAATTGCGCTACCCCTTCATCAATGAGTTGCCTCACCCCTTTTTCGAGTTGTTTAGATTTCAAGGGGTCCAAATTCTCCAATTCCTGAAAGATTTCAGGCGAGAAGCTCGGGATTCCTTGATACATCATTTTTTCACCTTCAGATAGGGTATCCCCAATTTTAAAATTCCCGGAATCATACAGTCCCACAACATCCCCTGGAAAGGCCTCATCAATGACACTTTTATCTTGAGCCATAAAAGAAGTTGGGTTGGGAAACTTCATTTTTTTATCCGCACGTACGTGATAGTAAAACTGATTGCGTTCGAATTTACCAGAAACGATTCGCAAAAACGCGATACGGTCGCGGTGTTTTGGATCGAGGTTTGCGTGAATTTTAAACACAAAGCCACTGAACTTTTCTTCCGAAGGCTCAATAAAGCGTGTATCGGTTTCCCTGCCTCGCGGTGATGGTGAAATTTCGCAGAAAGTATCCAACAATTCTTTTACCCCAAAGTTATTCACTGCAGAGCCAAAAAATACTGGAGCCACATCTCCAGACAAGTACGAATTTCTATCGAATTCATCGTATACCCCCTCTACCATAGCTAATTCCTCGCGCAATTCAGCCGCAGGTTGTTCTCCAATAATTTCGTCTAACTCAGGATTATTAATATCTTCGAAGGAAACCACCTCCTCGGATATTTTCGTTTTATTCGCAGCAAAAAGGTTTAATCCCCGCTGATAGATGTTATACACCCCTTGAAACCGATCTCCCATTCCAATGGGCCAGGTTAAGGGACAAACCCGAATATCTAAGGTTTTTTCTAATTCATCGAGCAAATCAAAGGCTTCTTTTCCGTCGCGGTCAAGTTTATTAATAAAAATTATAACCGGAGTCTTTCGCATGCGACAAACCTCCATTAAGCGCTTCGTTTGCTCTTCCACCCCGTTTGCGCAATCGATTACCAGAATTACGGAATCCACCGCCGTAAGCGTTCTGAACGTATCTTCTGCAAAATCTTTGTGCCCAGGAGTATCTAGGATGTTAATTTGCTTTCCAAGGTATTGAAACGCCATCACTGAAGTAGCCACAGAGATTCCACGCTGTTTTTCAATTTCCATGAAATCCGAGGTGGCCGATTTTTTAATCTTATTATTCTTTACCGCACCAGCCGTCTGAATCGCTCCACCAAAGAGTAATAACTTTTCAGTCAGGGTTGTTTTTCCTGCATCCGGGTGGGAAATTATTCCAAAGGTTCTGCGTTTTTCGGTCGCTTCTAGATTTTTCATGGAAATGAAAAAGACCACACAAGGTGGTCTTTAAAAAGTTATTTAATTCGAATTAGAAAATCTCATTCGCAGCAAAATGAAACGCTCCTTCAATCGCAGCATTTTCATCTGAATCTGAACCATGAACGGCATTTCTACCTTTACTTTCTGCATATGCTTTACGGATAGTTCCCTCTGCTGCCTCCGCTGGATCTGTTGAACCAATGAGTTTGCGGAACGAAGCAACCGCATCTTCTTTTTCAAGAATTGCTGCGATGATTGGACCAGAAGTCATATATTCAACCAATTCACCGTAGAATGGACGCTCGTTGTGGACTTCGTAAAATTTACTGGCTTGCTCCGTAGATAAACGCGTAAATTTCATCGCCTTAATCGTAAAACCGTCTTGAATAATCATGTCGATAATTTTGCCCATGTGACCATTTTCGATTGCATCAGGCTTAAGCATTGTAAAAGTTCTATTCGTTGCCATTTTATTTGTAATTTGGATGCAAAGATAGGCATTACTTTTCAGTAAGGAAAATCTTAAAAACTATTTAAATCAATCGCATGATACGGTTTCTTTTTGGCTCATTAATTTTATTAATTACGGCGTGTACGGGGAACCGAGCACCTGATTCTCGCGGCAAAAACCAAAGCGACCTTAACGAACAAAAGCGCCCTGAATCACATGTGAGAATTGATACAAATTCAGAAAAAGAAGCCCTGTCTACTCCCGATGTAAACACCAAAAAAAAATTACGCAAAACAGTTGATGATTCGAAACAGCCAGCAACAGGCATTACCCCTGAAATCAACCTTTCATCAGTAAACGCTCCTTATGTCAATCCAAATTTTAATGCGTGGGATGCATATTTTGGTAGTGACCCCAAATGGGTGGCATTGTATCAAGAGAGTATTGCACATTACCTACAGGGTTTAGCGAACAATCTGGAACAAAACAGCACATTGCAGATGGAGCGAAGCATGATTGTTTTCGTTTATGGAAAAAAAATGCAAGACGCATTTATGCTCACTCCAGAATTTGCCGAATATGCAAAAATACGCTTTGAAAAATCAACTGAATTTGCAGACTTTGTCAGAACCTACCCTTCGCGAATTATTGAAGATTAAGTGCTTGTGGCAAGGCCTTTTTTCTGGTGGCAAATTCAATAATGATGCCTATCGTTGGCTGTACAATTCCTGAGGTATTTTCAATCAATTTGGTTTTGTATCGCGTTGGATCATTTGGATCTATAACCGGTGCACCAGAAGCATCAGTTTCTACCAACAAAATCGGAGCTACTTTGGTTTTATACCCATATAGATTTTGAATATCTAGGTAGAAATTCATATTAAACTTATCCAAGAAAAGTTTTTTATCGAGCCGTACATTCAATTGATGGAAACTTGCTTCTCGTTCTGTATTTAAGCGGCTGTAATCCAACAATCCTACTCCATTGATGTTCCAATTGGAAATCAAACGCGAGGTCTCGATATCATATGGGGTATATGGGGAGCCCCCAGAGAACAACCAACGCATACCAAGCTCCCACCCTTTTTTGAAACGCTTACCTCCCGTTAAAGACACAATGTGCCGGCTATCCCATGCGGTTGGAACATACTCATCGTTTTTGTTTTTAAACTCCGAAATCACATAGGTGTATGCAACCACGGCATAAAACCCTTTGTATAGCTTTTGTTGAAACAGGAACTCACCGCCGTATGTTCTGCCTTTCGATGTACTGTTCACGGCCTCATTACCCACTACACCAAAATCCGACCCTTGGTTTGCAAGGGAAATGGAATCTTTAAGACTGAAGGGGTACCGATCGTAATTTTTATAGAATCCTTCCAAGGTCAGCCTCGAACTTGACTTAGTTCGATACTCTGCGCCAATCACAAAATGATCCGCGCGGATGTACTGAATCTCATTCTCCTTATTCACCAATGCTCCAAGAGAATTTCGGTATCCTAAGATGGTGTAGGCGGGAATCTGGTGAAACCTAGAAACATTCGCATTCAACGCCAAAGATTCATTGATTCGAAAATTCAAAGACAGTGAGGGAGACATCTGATTTAAGAGGTTCGCCATCGTATTCGAATAATTTGACCCATCCATGCGCAAACCAAAGGAAGCATTTAATCGCTCTTTAAAAAACGACTGACTTACCTGGGTGAAAAAGGCATATTTACTCAAGAATAAATCCGAGGTATAGTCAATCACCACAGGAAATCCTTGAATGGTAACATTAGCATACGTCTCATTTCGATATCGAGCATACTCATATCCTAAACCAATATTCCATCGGAACCCATTCTTGCGATACGTGTGTTCCATTCGCAGTTTATTCTCTGCTTCAAACGATGCGTAGTTTTGCAATAAATTCGCCGGGGTTTCGATAAGGTCCTTATACCGGTATGCTTTGTTATTAAGCATATTTCTTGAAACCACGATGTTTTGGATGGACTGTTCTGAAAAATGTTGATAATTGATTCCTACGGTGTAATTCCACTGACTTTGCATAGGGATGTTTCCAAGCAAGAACTTGTTATAGGCAATCTGAGCGGTATCGGTTAAGCCATCATTCACATCGGCATTCAACGCAAATTGATCGATGGCACCTAAGCCAATAAAGGAAATGCGATTTTTTGCGTTAAGGTCCACGTTTACTTTGTATTGGAAATCGTTGTATGTTGGTAGGATCGGTAATTTTAAAGCCGCGAACAGAAATTGGAGGTAAGACCTACGAGCAGAAAAAATAAAATTTGCCTTTTTCCCAAGCGGACCATCAAAGGTAAGGGCCGCATCGCTGGAGCCCAATGCAAAATTCGTAATTAATCCATCCTCATTCCCATCCTTTTGTTTGAAGGCCAATACACTACTCAACCCGTTGGCACGATTGGCAGGAAAAGCACCTGAGTAAAAATCCACCTCATTAATGAAGTTTACGTTGAGTAAACCCACAGGACCACCGCTGGAACCTTGCGTTGCGAAGTGGTTTATGTTAGGAACTTCAATACCATCCAAATAGAATTTGTTTTCACCGGGAGAACCCCCACGAATAATAATGTCATTTCTAAAGGTCGCTCGGGAAGCAACCCCTGGAAGCGCAGCAATTACTTTACTTACATCCCTGTTAGCCCCCGGAAGACGCTCAATTTCTGTAGCATTTAAGGTTTTTAAAGAAACTGGGGATTCTGTGTTACGCTGAAATTTGGGACCTTTAACGACCACCTCTTCCGCTTCTTTGCCAGAAACGATTTCTTCAAGTGCAAAATCAAGGGTAACGGAACGTGCATTCGTTACTGATATTTCATTTTGAAAAGCAGCCTTATACCCCGTCGCTGTTGCTCTAAAGGTGTAAATTCCTGGAGGCAATTTAGTGAATTCAAACTTCCCTTCTGCATCTGAAATCGTGCCCGTTGAGAGTTCAATAATCAATATTTTTACTCCATCTAAGGCTTGATTATTGGTTACATTAACGGTCTTCCCGCGAACAATTCCATTTTGGGAAAAAGAAAGAATGGGAAATAAAAATAGTAGAAAATAAAAGCCTCGCATGTTATCTGATGTTTAAATCGAAACATACGAGGCCTGTAAAAGTTCGTTGTGGCGTGTTATTCCTTCCCGAGCATTTCATTTTTCAAACTCTCTTGGGCCGGAGAAGTACCCAACCAAATCGCGAAGAGTGCCTTTTTAAAATCAAGTCCCGGTATGGTTCCTTTAAGATCGCCGTTCTTGTAAATTTTAACGCCCTTGGATGGAACATAATCAAAATAGATTTTATCTCCATCTTTAAACTCCTCGCTTAAGCAGGTCATGAACTTTTTTTGTTCTTCAGACGTAGCTTTTCCAGAACTTGCATTTTTAAATCCTTCGGTTACTGCCGTTTTGAATTTATCGCGAGTCACCATTGACGAAACGATTTTGATGTGAATCCCCATCTCTTCGTCTGCACTGATAATTTTGGAGGCATCGGTTGACTTCTTTTTCAAATATAAGGCCGCCACGTACATATCCATAAAGTACTTTTCCCGAACACCTGCCCCATTAATTACAACCGCTTCCTCATTGATGGTTGTTTCGGTGTAAAAAGTTACTCCGTGAAATTCTTTAGTTTTTTTGGTTTGTGACCAGCCTATCGAAACGACGCTAAGCACAGTCATGAGTAAAATAATTTTTTTCATGTGATTTATTTTTTTTTCGAAACTACTAAAATATTTTAGATATCACGTTACGGACAATTTCCATGCCGAAGGAAGTCATTATCGATTCCGGATGAAACTGCACCCCGTATTGTTTTGTTTCTTGGTTCTCGATGGCCATGACAACACCTTCCTCATCCAAGGCAGCAAGGCAAGACGTGGGAAGGTCCTTCAAGGCCCAACTGTGATACAATCCCACCTCCACTTGCTTTGGGAGCGCATGAAATAACCCTTCGTGGGATTGAATGTAAATTAATGTAGGCATCCCATGGCGGATTGAACTTAAGTTATATAAGGTTCCCCCCAAATCCACCCCGAGGCCTTGCATCCCTAAGCAAACTCCGAAAACCGGGATCTTCCCTCTGCAATACGCGATTATGGCATGCATTGCCTGCGTTTCTTGCGGTAATCCGGGACCTGGAGAAAGCACAATGCCGTTGAATTCGTCCAAAAACCTTAAGTGTTCTAGATCAAACTCGGAATCCGATTGCACCACTACCTTGCAGCCAAGTGCTTCAAAATAATGCACCAAATTAAAAACAAAGGAATCGTAAAAATCTACTACAAGTACACGCATTTTATTCAATTGTTTTACTTTTACAAAGTTAGCTTCATGGGGCATCAAACGCGCAATTTTATGAAACAATCCGTAAATATACCAAATGCACCGGCGCCAATCGGCCCGTATTCTCCAGCAATCATTGCAGGAAATCAGTTGTTTGTAAGTGGTCAAATCCCCTTAAATCCGCTTGATGGAACGTTTAGGAACGGAAACATCGAGGAGGCAACTACCCAGGTCATGGAAAATCTTAAGCACCTCGTAGAAGCCGCAGGATTCCACATGAACGATCTGGTAAAGTGCAGTATATTCTTAAAAGATTTGGCAAATTTTACAGCGGTAAATGAAATTTATTCCGGCTATTTTGAAGAAACTCCTCCTGCACGAGAAACGGTGGAAATAAGCCGACTACCGATGGATGCTATCATAGAAATTTCTTGCATCGCGATAAAAGCGTGAATTCTAACCAGGACATAGCATTAACCGTAATTATCGTTAATTACAACGTAGCTTATTTTTTAGAACAGTGTTTACTTTCTGTGTACAATGC
>DBCM01000040.1 GCA_002293045.1 Flavobacteriales bacterium UBA958
GCCATTAGAATATTTGCAGTCCCTGTAACCGACGCTTCATCCAAGTGAATGTAGGTGCCTTTTAATTTTTTTGCTTCAATAGAGTAGAAATGCTCTCCTGCGTCATAATTAAACTTGGCTCCGAGTAGGGTAAATCCTTCAAAATGGGTATCTAACCTGCGTCTTCCAATTTTATCTCCTCCTGGTTTCGGGATAAACCCTTTTCCAAAACGTGCGAGAAGGGGTCCCACAATCATGATGGATCCGCGTAATGCTGAAGCGCGTTTCTTAAAATCCTCGGTTTCTAAATAGGCTAAATCTATGTCTTTGGCATGAAAAATATAGGTGCCTTTCTCTACTTTTTCTACCTTAACTCCCATGGTTTGTAACAGACCAATCAGTTTATTCACATCAATAATGTCGGGGACATTGGAGATGGTTACTTTATCGGCCGTTAACAATGGAGCACACAACACTTGAAGTGCCTCATTTTTTGCTCCTTGTGGATGCAATTCGCCTTTTAACGGCTTTCCGCCATGAATTTCAAAAGATGCCATTACTTCTTAAAATTTTTTTTCTTTTGTTTTTGCTTAAAATTCTTTGAGAATTTCTTGTTGTTGTTATTCCCCCCCATACCCATGGATCGCAACAGCACATTGGTATTCATCAATTCATCTGGATTCTCTAAGACCAAGTCTCCTTTCGAAAGCTCCTTTAATTGATCTGCAATTACATGATTCTCAACGGTATCGTTATTGTACGAGAGGAATTGTTTTTTCATGAAGTTCGCCATCGTGTTTTTTAGATAATCACGCTCATCTTCTTTACTTATACCTTTGGCTGACTCTAGAATTTCTTGCGTATACTTCCCATAATGGCCATAACGGATTTTACTTTTTGGATAGGCCATCAACTTGGGTTTCTCTTGCAAAGATTCAGGTTTTGGGATTTCGTACGGTGAATCCACCTCTAAATTAAAATCTGACATCACAAAAAGGTGTGTCCATAATTTATGACGAAAATCATCTACATCACGGAGGTGTGGATTCAATTGTCCCATCACTTCAATGATGGCTTGTGCGGCACGATTACGTTCTTTACGATCAGAAATTTCCATGGCATGGGCAATCATGTTTTGCACATTTCGGCCATATTCTGGTAAAATCAGTTTACCGCGTGTTGTATTATATTCCATTTAAGATTCGATTTTTGCACCGAGTGCATTCATGTAAATATCGCGTGCTTCATCGATAAAACCAAATGCCTGCAAATCTATTTGCATTTTACCTTTCGTTACATGCCCCAAGAGAATAATCGGGGTATCGCATGATTTTTTAAACTCACTAAACGCATCACGCTTTTCTTCTGGTAAGGTAACGACGACTCGTCCTTGCCCTTCTCCGAACAAAAAGGCATCGGTCCGAATGTCCATGTCCGTTTCAATATCAAAACCGAGACCTCTTGGAAAGCCCATTTCTACTAAGGTAACAAACAGACCTCCATCAGAAACATCATGGGCTGCGTTGATTAAATTTTGTCCAATCAGTTCTTGGACCGTTTGCTGCATGCTGAACTCTTCATCTAAATCAAACCTTGGTGCCGGTGAAAGTTTCACCCCTTGAATAGCCGATAAATACTCAGAGGAACCCATATCATCGGAATACTTTCCAACCAAATAAATTAAATCTCCCTTGTCTTTGAAATCAAGGGTCATTTTTTTATCCTTATCTTCCAAAATACCAATCATTCCGATGGTTGGTGTTGGAAATACCGGAACCTCTTTTCCTGCGATAACCGATTGATTGTAAAAAGAAACATTCCCTCCAGTTACCGGGGTAGAAAACTTTATACATGCGGCACTCATTCCTTTGATCGCACCCACAAATTGCCAATAACTTTCTGGATTGTAGGGGTTTCCGAAATTCAAGCAGTTGGTGACTGCGGAAGGAATTCCACCGGATACCGTAATGTTTCTTGCTGCCTCTGAAACGGCAATCATGGTACCGATTTCAGGATCAGAATTCACGTAGCGTGAATTGCAATCTACGGTCATGGCCAGGGCCTTTCTAGTTCCTTTAATGGAAACAATCCCTGCATCTGAGGGTGCATTGGTTGACATATTCACCGTGCCTACCATGGAGTCATATTGCTCATAAACCCAACGCTTAGAGGCAATGTTTGGCAACCCTAACAGTTGAAACGCTATCGCTTTGAGGTCAGACGGAACTTTGATGGAATCGGGGTTAAATTTCTTTGCCTCTTGGTAATATGCAGGTTCAGCGTATTCACGCTTGTATTGGGGCGCACCACCTCCAAGGACTAAGGATTCAGCAGGCACATCCCCTACTAATTCCCCATGCATGTAATAGCGAATTCTTCCCGTATCTGTGACGTGACCAATTTCCTCGGCATGTAAATCCCATTTATCGAAAATTGATTTTACCACGTGCTCTTTGCCTTTATGAACCACCACTAGCATTCGCTCTTGAGATTCAGAAAGCAAGATTTCGTAAGGAAGCATGTGCTCTTGTCTGGTAGGAACTTTATCCAAATAAATTTCCATTCCTACCCCTCCGGCCGCAGACATTTCTGTGGTAGAACAAGTAATTCCTGCGGCTCCCATGTCTTGCATGCCAACAATCGCATCTGTTTGTGACAATTCCATGGTCGCTTCTAACAGCAACTTTTCCATGAAGGGGTCACCCACTTGAACGGATGGTAAATCATTCGCTGAGTCTTCGGTAATGTCTTTTGAAGCAAAGGCTGCGCCTGCAATCCCATCTTTCCCGGTAGCAGAGCCCACAATAAATACGGGATTACCCGGACCTTTCGCCGTGGCAGAAATAATTCTTTTTGTGTCTATAATTCCTGCTGAAAAAGCGTTTACTAACGGATTTGTATTGTAGGAGTCATCAAAAAATACTTCGCCGCCAACAATTGGAATTCCAAAAGCGTTGCCGTAGTCACCAATTCCTTTAACCACACCCTTAACCAACCATTTGGTTCTAGGAAGGTCTAAATTCCCAAAACGCAATGAGTTTAATTGTGCAATGGGGCGTGCACCCATGGTAAAAATATCTCGATTGATTCCCCCTACGCCCGTTGCCGCTCCTTGATAAGGCTCTAGTGCACTGGGGTGGTTGTGGGATTCAATTTTAAAAACACAACCAAGGCCATCTCCGATGTCTACCAATCCGGCATTTTCTTCCCCGGCCTTAACCAGCATATGTGGACCATCCTTGGGAAGTGTTTTCAACCAAAGAATTGAATTTTTGTACGAGCAGTGCTCGGACCACATGACGGAGTAAATTGCGGTTTCTGTAAAATTGGGGGTTCGACCAAGAATTCCTTGAATTTGCTCGAATTCTTCTGCTAACAAACCTAGTTCTTTTG
>DBCM01000030.1 GCA_002293045.1 Flavobacteriales bacterium UBA958
GTTAATTTTCACCAGCTTAAACTTGAAGGCCTGTTAGCTGTTGTTTTGTTTGTAGCCTTCTTTTTAGTAGGCTTTATTTACGTTCGTAAAAAAGGAGCATTAGAATGGGAAAAATAGAAGATTTAGAAGTAATCAATGGCGAAGGATATCAACTGACTTCGCTAGACAAAGCAGTTGCACTGGCGAGATCAAATTCCGTTTGGCCACTTCCCTTTGCGACTTCATGTTGTGGCATTGAATTCATGGCCACCATGGGTTCTACCTATGACCTCTCCCGCTTCGGAATGGAGCGAATGAGTTTTACTCCTCGACAATCCGATTTATTGATTGTTGCCGGAACCATTTCAAAAAAATTAGCACCGGTACTTCAAAAAGTATATGAGCAAATGGCAGAACCGAAATGGGTGCTTTCCGTTGGCGCTTGTGCTTCTTCAGGCGGTATTTTTGATACTTACAGCGTACTTCAAGGCATTGATCGAATTATTCCTGTAGACGTTTATGTTCCTGGATGTCCGCCCCGACCGGAGCAAATTATTGACGGTGTGATAAATATCCACAAGTTGGTTAAACACGAACCCATGCGCAGACGGTACAGCGAGGAATATCGCCATTTATTAGGTACTTACGAAATAGAAATAACGAATTCTGAACATGACAAATAACGAGCTTCTCGACGCGTTGCATGAACATCTTGGAACGAAATTAATCGTTTCGGAAGTTCTTTTCGATACCCTAGTCATTGAGGTTGCTGCCGCAGATGCGTTTGGGGTCATTGAACTTGTTAAGAACGATTCCACACTTTCCTTTAATTTCCTGACCCTAATCGGTGCTGTTCATTATCCCGAAGAAAAAGGAAGAGAGCTATGCGTTGTTTACCACATGCACAGTTGGAAAAATGCCATTCGCCTTCGCGTTAAATCTTACATTCCGCAAGAAAATCCCAGCATTAAAAGCCTAACGCCATTGTTTGATGGAGCAAATTGGCAAGAACGGGAAACCTTTGACTTCTTCGGAATTCAATTTGAAGGACATCCAAACTTGACCCGTATTTTAAATATGGATGAGATGGATTATCATCCGATGTTAAAGCAGTATCACCTGGAAGATGAGACACGCGAGGATAAAGATGATCGATTTTTTGGACGTTAATAGTTGAACCATGGAACAAACGGATAATCTTATAAAGCTTTCGAACGGACAAGTACTCTCCAAAGAAACGATTGATGGAGACATTGCAACGATTAATTTTGGTCCTACTCACCCTGCTACGCACGGCATATTTCAAAACATCCTTACCGTAGACGGAGAAAAAATTCTTACCTCGGTGCAGACCGTTGGTTACATCCACCGGGCCTTTGAAAAACTTGCAGAGCGCAGGCCTTACAATCAAATCACGCCAATCACAGACCGATTAAATTATTGCTCCTCCCCGATCAATAACCTCGGTTGGCACATGACGGTTGAAAAATTACTTCATGTCGAAGTTCCTAAGCGCGTGCAATACATGCGTGTAATAATCATGGAATTGGCGCGCATTGCAGACCACTTAATTTGCGATTCAATTATTGGTGTAGATACAGGAGCTTTGACCAGTTTCTTTTACCCGTTTTCTGAGCGTGAGAAGATTTACGAGCTTTATGAGGAAATGTGCGGGGCACGCCTCACAACGAACATCGGAAGGATTGGTGGGTTCGACAAAGACTTTACCCCGGTATTTCATCAAAAATTAAAAGAATTCTTAAAAACTTTTCCGAAGGCTTTTGAAGAATGGAACGGCATGCTAGAGCGTAACCGTATTTTCATGGACCGAACTCGAGGAGCGGGTCCAATTTCAGCGGAACGCGCCCTGGCCTATGGATTTACCGGTCCAAACCTTCGCGCAGCTGGGGTAGATTACGACGTTCGAGTGATGCATCCGTATTCGTCCTATGAAGACTTCGATTTTACCATCCCAGTGGGTGTAAATGGTGATACCTACGACCGATTTATGGTGCGTCAAGAAGAAATCCGTCAGAGTTTACGAATTATCAATCAAGCATATAACAACCTGCCAGAAGGGACATTCCATGCGGACATTCCTGAGTTTTTTCTGCCAGAGAAAGCGGATGTGTACAATAACATGGAAGCCTTGATTTATCACTTCAAAATTGTGATGGGTGAAAGCGAAGTACCTGTTGGCGAAGTGTACCACAGTGTAGAAGGAGGCAATGGAGAATTGGGCTATTACCTCATTAGTGACGGCGGAAGAGCACCTTACAGACTACAATTTAGAAGACCTTGTTTTATTTATTATCAAGCCTATCCTGAAATGATTTCAGGTGCTAACATCAGCGATGCGGTCATTACTTTGAGCAGCATCAATGTGATTGCAGGTGAATTAGATGCATAAGATATGAGCCATACCACGCAACCCGTATTTGACCCCAATGAAGTTATTGTTTTTTCAGACGCAATGATAACACAGATGAATGAGGTTGTCAATAACTTCCCTCAGGATAAAGAAAAAAGCGCCTTAATTCGAATTTTACACATTGCCCAAGCGGCATATGGTTGGTTAAGCGTTCCGGTAATGAATAAAATTGCCGAGTTCTTGAAGATTCAACCCATTGAAGTGTATGAAGTAGCTACCTTTTATACCATGTTTCATCTACAACCGGTTGGAAAACATGTGTTTGAAGTTTGTCGAACAGGACCGTGTATGCTCGTTGGAAGCGATCAACTCATCCAGCACATCGAACAGCGTTTAAACATCAAGGTTGGTGAAACTACGTCAGACGGAATGTTTACCCTAAAAACAGCAGAGTGCCTGGGTGGATGCGGATACGGACCCTTATTGCAATGTCGAAATACCTATCATGAGCATTTGACCACAGAAAAAGTAGACGCATTAATTGAACAGTACCGAAACGGTGAAATCCAATAAGCCCGATTGATATGAAAAACAGAAGATTATTATTGGAACACATTGACGTTCCCGGAATTGATGGAATTGAGGCCTATGTTAAGCACGGTGGCTATGGCTCACTTGAAAAGGCGCTTAAAAAAATGACCCCCGAAGAAGTTGTGGAGGAAGTAAAGAAATCAGGATTGCGCGGACGCGGAGGCGCTGGTTTCCCCACAGGTATGAAATGGTCTTTCCTTGCAAAACCAGAAGGTGTTCCGAGATATTTAGTGTGTAATGCCGATGAATCAGAACCGGGAAC
>DBCM01000090.1:0-3644 GCA_002293045.1 Flavobacteriales bacterium UBA958
CAAGACGCCTACGAGAACATCAAAAAGAAGCGGGGGATTAAATAATTTAATGCGTTTTCGTCATATTCTCAGGAACACAAATGATAAAATCCGCTCTTCCCAAGTGTTCTTTATCTAAGGTATTGATATCAGATTGCGTTACCGTAGAAATGGTGGTGATGCGCAAATCCGGTTTTGCCTTTAACAGATACCACATGATGCCCTGATAGAAATCACTGTGATACGCCCCATTGTAATGCATAAAAAAGGTACTTGCCTGCATATTCGCCAGAATGAACTTAGCCATCGTCGCATCTTTAAAGGCTTGACTTTCTACCATGTAACTTCCTTTAGCCCCCGAAGGCATATGGGAAGCCATTTCCTTCAAGGCCTTGTACTGCGAAAGATTCGTGTCTAATTCAAAGAAGGGGTCGGCCATTTGATTACGTACGGCGGGGGAAAGGGTGTCAAAGGCAGTACGTCCTTTCTTAAACATGAGGCTGGCATATTTACGTTGAATATTATCCGCAATGCATGGAAGCTTATTGGTTTTAGCGAATTCAATGAGTGGCGCATAATCGGTTTCATAGTTAGGCCACAGGCGCAAGGAATCTTTCAAGCTCTTTTCGGGAAATGCCCCTTGCAGGTAGCGGTTTAATACGGCTTGTTGATCTTGCTCAAACATTTCGAAACCCAACATCACGTTCGCCCCGTGTTGTTCGAATGCATCCTGCGTTAATTCCAACTGCAGCCAATGCACGATCGGATTGTCGTGATATTCACCAAAAAGCACCAAATTTCCAGCTAAACTTTTTGCCTTGAGGTCTTTATACTTTACCACTTTCCCTTTGGCATTATAAATCACAAAGGCGTTATCGTGTTGACTAAAACACAGGGAACTCCACACGAGGCCACAACACATCAATAAAATTTTCATAGTGTAGATTTCCTACGAAGGTAAGTAATCTGAACTTAATCTAACAAGGCATGCAAAGCCTCTTGAATGTGGCTAGACTTTACGGCACCTACGATTTCAGCCATAAATCCCTTGATGAGCATATCGGTGGCTTTTGTTTCACTTATTCCTCGAGCCCTCAAGAAAAATAAGGCGTGTTGATCCAGTTGTCCGGTGGTAGAACCGTGAGAACATTTCACATCATCCGCATAAATTTCCAATTCGGGTTTTGCATTGATGGTGGCCAGGTCCGACAACAGAATGTTTTTATTGGATTGGTATGCATTGATTTTTTGTGCGTCTTGATACACCTTCACTTTGCCATTGAATACCCCAGTAGCTTTATCTGCAAGCACGCCTTTGTAATTTTCATCTGAGGTGCAATTTGGTGCCGTATGATGCACATAGGTGTGGTTGTCAATGTGGTTGTTTTCTCGACCAATGAATGCGCCATATAGTTGGGTGTGGGTACCTTCTTCTTGAGAGAACACCTCCACTTCATTCCGTGTAAAATGGGTATGCGCGGTCAGGGTTTGTAAGGCGACGGTACTGTCTTTTTGTTGGTAGATCCGTTGCGTGTGAAACCCGTAATGGGTACCCTTGGTTTGTTGTAACATGTCTGTATGCAGATTAGCCCCTGCGCCAATAAAGAAATCAAACAGCACATTCGCGTAGGAATCTTCGCTGGTACCCTCAAAGAACACCTCTACTTGAGCGCTGGCGTGATTACCCAGAATAAGTTGATGATGTAAAATCAAGCCGGTATGCGCACCTTGAAGACGGTGGATGATTCGTAAGGGTTTTATGAGCTTAGTGTTTGCATCAACGCGTATGGCTACTCCACCTTGAGCGCTCAATGCATTGATGTGTTGTACATGCCCTTGGAGTGTGCAGGCATTCCATGCGCTGGCATCGAGGTCAGCGGAGAAATTAATGTGTAATCCGGCGGTAGGTTCAGCACAATGCCACGTTTCCTGTTCAAAAATAATATCGATTGTTTCAGAGGCCGCAAGCCGCTCTGCGCTTTGATTAATTTTTACGGGAGTTAATTTCAGTGCTGCCACTCGACCAAGTCGAGTATACTTCCAAGGCTCTTCGCGGGTGGTTGGAAAATGATGTTGGAATTCGACCCCGTCCCGGGCTGCTTGTAGTAATGAAGCGGGCAGCTTTAATGCGGTTGGCTCAAGTTGCTTACAAAAATCAATTAATGTACCACTCATTACTCCACTGATTTAATCCAATCGTACCCCTTTTCCTCTAATTCTAAGGCTAATTCTTTGCCTCCGGTTTTCACAATTTTTCCATCGTACAGTACGTGTACGAAATCAGGAATAATGTGATCCAGCAAGCGCTGATAGTGGGTAATAACAAGGGTAGCATTATTTGCTGATTTTAAGGTGTTTACTCCTCCAGCTACTATGCGAAGGGCATCAATATCCAAGCCCGAATCGGTTTCATCCAATACCGCTAATTTAGGTTCAAGCATAGCCATTTGGAAAATCTCATTACGTTTTTTCTCCCCTCCAGAAAACCCTTCGTTCACTGCACGGGAAGCCAAGGATGCATCAAGATCCACTAAGGCTGACTTTTCTTTTACTAAACGTAAAAAGTCTTTTGCTGAAAGTGCGGGCATGCCTTTATGTTCACGGATTTCATTCATCGCGGTTTTCAAAAAATTCACGTTCGAAACGCCAGGAATTTCTACCGGATATTGAAAGGCTAAAAACACCCCTTCTCGCGCGCGCTCCTCAATCGACATCTCTAATAAATCCTGATCTTCAAAGGTGATGGCGCCCGAAGTCACTTCATAATCCTCTTTTCCTGCAAGAACGCTTGCCAAGGTGCTTTTTCCGGCACCGTTTGGTCCCATAATCGCATGAATCTCACCCGCTTTTATTTCAAGGTTCAGACCCTTTAAAATTTCTGTCCCGTTAATGGACGCATGTAAATCAGTTATTTTCAACATAAGTTTATCTTCAATATTCTATCCTACACTTCCTTCTAAACTAATACTTAATAATTTTTGTGCCTCCACCGCAAATTCCATTGGCAATTGATTGAGGACTTCTTTACAATATCCGTTTACGATTAGGCTAATGGCTTTTTCTTCCGAAATCCCTCGTTGCTGACAATAGAACAATTGATCTTCTCCGATCTTCGAAGTGGTTGCCTCATGTTCAATTTGTGCCGAAGCATTTTTACATTCAATAGAAGGAAAGGTATGTGCTCCGGAAACACTGCCCATCAGTAAGGAATCACACTGTGAGAAATTCCTTGCATGAGCTGCTTGCTTTTGTATCTGAACCAAACCACGATACGAATTTTGGGAATGACCCGCTGAAATCCCTTTAGATATAATGGTGCTTTTGGTATGTTTTCCGAGATGGACCATTTTGGTGCCTGTATCTGCTTGCTGAAAATTATTGGTTACTGCCACAGAAAAGAATTCCCCAACAGAATAATCTCCTTTAAGAATGCATGAAGGATATTTCCACGTTACGGCAGAACCGGTTTCTACTTGGGTCCATGATATTTTTGCATGCGCTTCACACAGACCGCGTTTTGTTACAAAGTTGAATACCCCACCTTTTCCTTCTTTATCCCCAGGATACCAGTTTTGAACGGTGGAATATTTTATTTCAGCCTTATTCAAGGCAATTAACTCTACCACCGCGGCATGCAGTTGATTTTCATCGCGCTGCGGGGCAGT
>DBCM01000090.1:3803-8136 GCA_002293045.1 Flavobacteriales bacterium UBA958
GAGAACACGGCGGAATTCAGTGCCGCATAAAAATTATCCGTGATTGGAACTACGGTTCCTAAATATTGTTTGACCAGGTCAGGATGTTCTTGAACCGCTTCTGAAAAGGAGCAAAAAATAATTCCCAACTCAGCGAGTTTCGCTTTAAACGAGGTGCCCACAGATACAGAATCCATTACGAAATCTACCGCTACACCGGTTAAGCGTTGCTGCTCTTCCAATGAAATGCCCAATTTCGCCATGGTTTCCTTCATTTCTGGGTCTACATCGTCCCAAGACTCAAACTTTTTTGTTTGTTTTGGTGCAGCATAATAAGAAATGGCTTGAAAATCTGGTTTTTGATACGTAACATGAGCCCATTCCGGTTCTGTCATGGTTTTCCATACCTCGAAGGCTTTTAACCGGTAATCTAACAACCAAGACGGCTCATTTTTCTTTGCAGAGATTAAATGAATGACCTGTTCGTTCAATCCTGCGGGGACCACATCTGAATCAATTTCAGAGATAAACCCATACTGGTATTCTTTATCCGCTAAATCTTTTGCTAATTCGTTTTCTGTATATCCAGCCATAATTATACAGAAAAAGACTCACCGCATCCACAGGTACGATCAGCGTTAGGGTTATTAAACACAAAGCCTTTGCCATTTAACCCACCTGAAAAATCGAGGGTAGTCCCTACAAGGTATAAATAGCTCTTGCGATCAACTACTACCTTGATTCCATTGTTTTCAAAGCTTGAATCTTGTTCCGTTTCTTGATTGTCGAAGGTTAGTTGGTACATAAGCCCTGAACACCCTCCACCGGAAACTCCTACTCGAATAAATAAACCCTCTTTCCCCTCATCTTCCATCAAGCGCAGGGCTTGCTTCTTAGCCTGATCTGTTACGGTTATCATCTTATTTAGATTAATTTTAAATAACGTGCACAAAAATACCACAAAAGTGGTATTGACTCCAAGTATATAAAACAAAAAAATCCCTAAATGTTTAGGGATTTCTGAAATAAGGAAAGTACAGATGTCTTTCCACGAGTATTTTTAGCGAGCTACCTCAATAACTTTGGTGTATAATACTTCTGTAGCCGATTTAAAAACCAAGGTATACGTTCCATTCATTAAATCATTCATGTGAAGTGACTTGGCATCTGAAACAGGTATCGTAGGCATGAATTGTCCGTTGGATGCGATGATTTCAATGAACTCGATGCGCGCATCGCTCCAAATGATGGTAGCGTTTCCAGTAGAGGAATTGCAAGACACTTGCACCTTATCATCCTCTAATTTTACAGGAATCTCATGATTTGCTCGAACTACGGTTAGGGAAGCAAATACCAAAACTAGGGTTATCATCAGTGTTTTCATACGTAGTTGTTTTTGTTATTACTTGTACAAAGTTGCTGTAGTTTAGCACATTTGGCAAGCTTTTGACCCTGTTACGGAGGAAAATACGATTTGTTACATAAATCATCCTACGTATAATTACGTAGAGAACAAATATTCAATAGAATCTCACTTTTAGTCAAATTATTATTACCAATAGTCATTTAGTCTGCGGTACATAAATAATCCGTGTAAATTGGTTAAAGAAATAAGGAGAGATACAGGTGGCTTCTTAAATCGAGTTACTGCTTGGAGAGGCAGAAAAGTTTCTAGTCAAAAGTTTTTTCGCACTCGGTTTAGTTATAGAAGCCCCTGTTTTTTTGAGCACTCAGGCATTATGCCTACTACGATAGAAGGGAAGCTTAGGCTTCCTTTCTTTTTTTGTACAATAACGGTCTGCTGGGTGCGGCATCATTATCAAAATTCGCTACTTGTAATTCCAAGACATATGCGCCATCTGCTGCATGCGAAGGAACATAAATTAATTCCGTAATGGTTCTGTCGCGCACTGGGTGATCAGGAACATTCCAAAACGCGTGATGAAAGGCCAAAATTCCTCCATCAACTTCTTTGTCTACCGAGGGTATATCCACTAATAGGTGTTTAATGCCGCATTCATTTAATTTTTGAACGCAAGCAACATCCATGTAGGTTGGATTGGTATCGGAATAGTTGGTGGTGCATTTGTTGATGTCATTTGGCACTGTGCGAATCACCAAGGCGTCACATTGAGGAATATTGCTTAACTGCTCTAGGGTAATTACCGAATCTCCCTGAATGAGTTCTGGCGTTATCGTGATTAAATGGGCGTCAAAAAAAAACTGATTAAAGCACCTTGATACCGGGTAAACATCCTTAGAAATATGCCCGTGTGATTCAGTATGCGTACCGTGGCCGTGCGGATTAAAATAAATATCCCTAAAATTTACTGCACCTCCCAGTTCCACACTGCCAACAAATCCATGTTCCATCACGGGTGTAATCCGCGGACCATTCAAATACCATGCACGAACCCCCTGCGTTGCAACACCAATAGAAAGGTCTATAAACTCGGCGGTATCAATAAACCAGTCTCTATCTAGATAAAATTTCATATTCAAAACTAATTAAATCCCCGTACTTGACAATTGAGTGTAAATAAAGTTAAACCCGATTAATATTCACTGCTTATAATGAACTTATCTTTGCGGTATGGAACAAAAAGATCTACTCAAAGAAATCATTTCCCACTGCAAAGAATACGGATTTGTTTTTCCCTCCTCTGAAATCTATGATGGACTTGCCGCGACATACGATTACGGGCAGCTTGGTGCAGAACTAAAAAACAACATCAAAACCTATTGGTGGAAATCCATGACCCAATTAAATAGCAATATCGTTGGGCTTGATTCCGCTATTTTTATGCATCCAACGACTTGGAAAGCCTCTGGACATGTCGATGCATTTAATGACCCATTAATCGATAATAAAGATTCAAAAAAACGCTACCGCGCAGATGTGTTGCTTGAAGAGTATCTTGAAAAACAAACTCAGAAGATTCAAAAAGAAGTTGAGAAAGGGGAAAAACGCTTTGGAGAAAGTTTCGATAAAGCACAGTTTATTGCCACAAACCCCAACGTACTGCGCATCAAGGAAAAACAGGCTCAAGTGCAAGAGCGCATGAAAACCGCGCTTAATGAAAGCAACTTAGAGGACTTACGCCAACTCATCATTGACCTCGAAATTGTTTGTCCGATTTCAGGGTCAAAAAACTGGACAGAAGTACGTCAGTTCAATTTAATGTTCTCCACGTCCCTCGGCTCTGTTGCGGGAGAATCTTCTACCATTTATCTCCGTCCGGAAACCGCACAAGGAATATTCGTAAACTTTTTGAATGTTCAAAAATCAGGGAGAATGAAGATCCCTTTTGGCATTGCACAAATTGGTAAAGCCTTTAGAAATGAAATCGTGGCGCGTCAATTTATTTTCAGGATGCGTGAATTCGAACAAATGGAAATGCAGTTCTTTGTGAAACCAGGCGAAGAATTAACCTGGTATGAGCACTGGAAAGAAGCACGAAAAAAATGGCACCTCAACTTGGGGTTAGGAGAGAAAAACTACCGATTCCATGACCACATTAAATTAGCGCACTATGCTAATGCTGCGTGTGATATTGAATTTGATTTTCCGATGGGATTTAAAGAATTGGAAGGAATTCACTCTCGAACGGATTTTGACCTGAAACAACATGAACTGCATTCCGGAAAAAAACTTCAGTATTTCGATCCTTCGACCAATGAAAGTTATGTTCCATATGTCATTGAAACTTCTGTGGGATTAGACCGACTGTTTCTTTCTGTGTTGAGCGCTTCATACACCGAGGAAAAACTTGAGGATGGCAGCGAACGCACCGTATTAAAAATTCCTGCAGCGCTTGCCCCTTACAAAATTGCTGTTTTACCCCTAGTCAAAAAAGATGGGTTACCAGAAAAAGCGCAAGAAATCATGAGAATGTTACATTTGGACTATACCATTCAATACGACGAAAAAGATTCCATTGGAAAGCGCTACCGCCGTCAAGATGCAATAGGTACACCGTTTGCGATTACTATTGATCACGAAACCCTTGAAAATAATAGCGTTACGATACGTAATCGAGACACTATGATTCAAGAACGTATTGACATTGAATCCTTACCTGCCTTTTTAAATTCCCATTGCAGTTGGTCTTCTATTTTAGACGCACTCGCATAATATCGGTATTGTTATGGCTGACACCAATACAGGGATTTAGTCAGCTCATTAATCAGCCACTCAACGTGGGTGGTGGCCAACCTTTTCTTAATGCTCAACTCATAAAAGAATTGGGTATTCGTGAAATGCATGGTAAAATCTATACCAAGCGTCCAAGCGATTTAATTCGCAGTACAGATGGTTTTGTAGACTACAAATTCGATTCCTTAGGCAACACCA
>DBCM01000118.1 GCA_002293045.1 Flavobacteriales bacterium UBA958
CTCCGTTTTTGGGTTTGTTGGGATAATTCACAATAAGGCCTTTGGTTAAAAGATCCAAAGAACCTAATTCGATGACAGTACCTTTCGGTAATTTAATGTCTGACTCACTCACGCTGAATTTAATTTTCACTCGGCGATTTTCTGGATTCGTAGGAACGTTTTCGATGTCTAAGATTTTGCCAATGATTACCCCATTCAAGGTTACATTTCCAGACACCATTACTTGGCCAGAATTAGGGAAATATGAATAGAAGGTGTTGTCCCCACCGAGCAGGCTATATCCCTTTAAAAAATTAATACCAAGCACCAATAACACGATGGCACCAACCGCAATAAACCCTGCTTTTATTTCTTTGGAAAGTTTCAACTTTTTATTTTTCTGCTAATTTAATGGCTTTTTCGATACTGATGCGCTCTCCGTTAGAGAAAGCGATAACAAATGCACTAGAAAAACCTTTTTCTTGCATTGCTGTTTTGTGTTTCTTCGCCCCTTCAAGGTCTTTGATAAACATGCCCGTGTAATATTTATACAGATTATCTTGGGTGTATTCTTTGACGGCAACGCCCTTGAATTTAGGGGCATCTAAGGATAATTTTTCTGCAGAGGAAACAATTTGAACCGCAAAAAACACCTCAGATGAACCTATTGAAACAGCAGATGCAGAGTCTACCACCGTGGAACTAGTTGGTTTGGTTTCTGGCTTCTCTGGCGTCACCACATGGTCTTCCGTAAGCGTTTTTCCTTCGTACGTATTTTTATATTTGACAAATGCTTTAAGCATGGCGTTCGACATTTTTTCTTGCCCGGCAGCATTTCCGATAAACGCCTCTTCATTGGGATTAGTAAGAAATCCCGTTTCAATAAGTACGCTTGGCATCGCAGTTTTATACAACACTAAAAAACCTGCTTGTTTAACTCCTCGATCATATCGGCCGATGCTTTTAAATTCTGATTGTAAAAAACCAGCGAACTTAATCGCATTATTGAGGTTCACGTTTTGCTGCAATTGAATTGCAATCATGGCGTCTGGGGTTAAATCGAAGGCCTTATATTTCGCGCCTTTATCCTCTTCCAATGAAATGATGGAGTTTTCTCGTTCCATAACTTTTTGTTGAGATTCGGTTCTATGCAAACCAAGCACATAGGTTTCCGTACCATAGGCTGCGGAGGAACCAGCGTTTGCATGAATGCAGATGAACAGGTCTGCATTGGCTTTATTTGCAATATTCGCGCGCTCAATTAATTCCACAAAAACATCCGTTTCACGGGTATATTTCACAGTAATGGTCGGGTATTTCTCTTTGATTAATTTTCCGAGCGTTAGCGCCATGGACAAACACACATCTTTTTCATGGGCATATCCACCATGGCAACCGGGATCTTTACCCCCATGACCGGCATCTATAACCACTGTTTTTATTTTAGGGGATTCAACACCTTTCTGTGCAAAAAAAGTGGTCGAAACAAAAAGGTTGCACAAGATATATGCAACAAACGCGTTCCTCAGAATCAGCGCTTTTTTTGGTAGTTTTGCAATACGTTCCATGATAGATTTCAAATTTACGTTCAAGATTCAAGCGAAAGTTGTGCCACCTTGGCTACTTTTCTTCGTTGGAATGTTAATAATGTGTTTTTCATTAAACGCACAACCTACCATTTCGGATACAATCTACCAAGATGATACGCAGGTTGATGAAATTATAAAATACGGTGCTCGAGATTCTTCCTACTTTGATGTGGCCTCTAAAAAAGCGTATTTATATGGCGGAGCATACGTTGAGACGCTTACCAGTAAACTCACCGCGGGTGCGATAACCATCGATTTTGACCAGAACGAGGTTGAAGCGAGTTATATTCTAAACGCCGACAGCACGGAGATAGAGTATCCGGTGTTCGTTGAATCCGGAGAAACCATGACCTGTAAGCGCATGCGGATGAATACTGAAACGCAAAAGATCTACATTGAAGCGCTCCAAGTTAAACAGGATGAATTGTTTTTTAACATGGGTGAGGCGAAGCGCTATCCTTCAGATCAAATACATTTAAAGAAAGGAGTACTTACGACCTGTGATCAAGAGGAACCTCATTACCATTTTTTATTGACTAAAGGGGTGGTTGTGCCCGATAAACGCATCGTAGCGGGTCCGATGAACCTGTGGATTAGCGGAATTCCTACCCCCATCGGCCTACCCTTTGCTTTTATTCCACAGCAGAAGGAGCGTACCAAAGGTCTCCTATTCCCGGAGTTTATCCCGAGTTCAAGTTATGGATTTGGAATTCAAAATTTAGGGTATTTTATTCCGATTAACGAACATCTGCAAACAAGCGTATACGCCAATTTATATAGTCGGGGAAGTTGGGGGATTCGAAATGAATTGGAATATGCCAAACGCTATGGGTTCACAGGCCGAATTGGTCTTGGTTATCAGCAATTCAACAACGGATTTCCTAGCTACAGCAAGAACAACAAACTTACCGTCACGTGGTCTCACAACAAGCAACAAAAATCAAATCCTTTTTGGAATTTCACCTCAAACGTAAATTTTATCTCCGATAATACCTCTAAAAATAACCCTGACCCAATAAATCCGGAATATTTCAACAACTCCTTTAATTCGGACATCAACCTAACGCGCTTTTTCCCAGGAAAACCTTTAACTATGGGGGCTAAAATCTCCATGCGTCAGAACTCTTTAGCACAGAACATGGCCTTAGTTGCTCCGGTAATGAATATAAACATGACCCGAATTTTTCCATTTAAGCAGCTGATTCCGCTTCCCACCTCAGAATTCGGGAGAGCCATTCAACGCATTGGATTAACCTACAATTTTGAAACTCAGAACAAAAGCACCTTCGCAGATTCACTGATTAGTCCTTTAGATTTTACTGGAATCGGGCAAACATTTTTTAATGGTGTTAACCAAGGAATTGGGCTCCAAACGACCTTTGGTTTATTTAAAAATGCGGTGAAAATAAACCCCACATTGAATTATGGGAACAAAATAAATTTCCAGCAAATTGAAAAAAAGTACGATGTGCTATCCAACAATACGCTAACGGATACCCTTAGAAAAGCCGCAATGGGGAACGAGTTTAATTTCAGCGTCAATGCAACCACAGTTATTTATAGCTATTATAAAGTGATCGGTAAAAACAAGCCCATCATACGGCACTTAATGACTCCTTCCATCGGGTATCGGTATGTGCCTAAACTAAATGAAATCGTTACTGCCAACGTGGGACCGAACCTCAGTGCCATCACCTATTCTCCCTTTGAACGAAGCATATATGCATTCGGGAATACCAAAGCTTCGTCCTTTTTAAATTTCGGGATTAACAACAGCGTTGAATTAAAAATGAAATCTGAAAAAGACACCCTAAGCGGATACCGTAAAACAAGGCTCATTGATCAGTTCTCAATCAATGGGAATGTAGACTTTCTAAAAGACTCCATGAACCTATCAGACTTATCGTTAAACCTGCGCATAAGCCCCTTTAAATGGCTGAATTTTGTGGCCAATGGGACTTACAGTTTGTACGGATGGAATGACAGCTCCGGCAAAGCAATTCAATCCTTTGCTTGGGAAAGCGGTCAAGGGATAGGACGATTATTAAATGCAGGATTAAATACCACGCTTACCCTTACCTCGAAAAAAAGCAGGGAAATCATAGAACAGAAGAAGGAAGAAATAAGCCAGCAGTGGAATGCGGACTACACCTACTTTGCCTTACACCCTGAACAAGCCATATACTTTGACATCCCTTGGAAAATGAATGTGGCTCATGTATTTAGCATTGTGAACAATACGAACAAAACAGCAACGAATACAGCTACATGGTCAACGGTTCAAACCCTTTCACTGAATGGTGACATCAGCTTTACTAAGCGTTGGAATGTATCTACGAATATCAATTTGGATACAAAAACACGTCAAATAACCAATATGAATTTAGCCCTAAACCGAAACATGCATTGTTGGGCCTTAAGTTTCTTTTGGACACCGATTGGGGGGAATCAAAGCTTTCTGTTGAGTATTCGCAATACCTCCTCCTTGTTCCGCGATGCTAAAATCGATGTGCGCAGACCCCCTGCTTTCTTTTAACTATTCGCCGTTATTGTACAGTAAAATTTTTGGTCCTACCACCATTCGAATGGTTGTTACCCTTCGATTTGGATTATTCTTTTGTTGGTTGTCGCTGACGCTTGGAGGAAGCATTTCACCCTTTCCTTCATAGGAAATCCTGAAGTTCAATTTCCATTTAACATCTAATGACTTGAGTTGTTTTTCAAATTCTGCAGCCACTGCTTTAGCACGAGCTTCAGACAATGCCTGATTTCGCTCTGTGCGTGTTTTTTCATCGCCAACTCCTTGCTTATCTGAATATCCAGAAATGATTAGAATCGTTGAATAATCTTCATCTGAAAAAACATTCTCGTCGCGATTGTCTAAATAATTTCGCCACCCTTGTATGTCTGCTTTGATGCTATCCAACATTCCCGCAATGAGCTTTTTACCGTCTTCACTAATTATTGCACTTCCGGTGTCAAAACCTATGTCCGCCGCAATATTTTTAAGCTCTTTATTGGCCGCAATTAAATCTCCCAGGGGCACCACGTATTTATATAACAAATCATTTAATTCAGTTGCTAAGCGCAGTGATTTCTCATGACCTTCCGGTGTATACGGATCTGTTTCATTGAGGGATTTAATGATTTCCTCGGTGCGTGCCATCAAGCGCGTGAGTTGATCATCAATTTCTTTGATTCGTTCGGTAGAATCAATGGAATAAAACATTTTTTGTTGCTCTTTTAACACGCGTAAGGCTTGCTCCGATTTTTCAATTTCTACCGCTAAGCTTTTCTCTCGCTCCGCTTGTTTCCGATTAAATGCATTAACTTCCGTATCTCCTTGCTGTCCGTGAAACACAGTGGTTTTATACTTTGGTTTTACCAAAACGCCGCTGTCTTTACATGAATAAAGAAGCACCAAAAAACTAATTAGGGGCAGTAGATAGAATCGTTTCATTGTGTAGATTTTGAACTAATATACAATTATTGTGGAACTTCATGATGTGCTTTTCCATACACATAGGTGAATTTGGCGCCAAAAAAGATTACCTGCGCCGAATAAAAGACCCAAGCCATTAAAACAAACATAGAACCTACCACATCACCTTTTCCTAGAAAAAAATAATGCTGTAGGTAATATTTGATAATTACTTGGCTCATGAATAATAGCAGTGAAGTTAATAGGGCGCCTTTGAACGCCAAACTCCAACGCACCATGCCATCATGAACGAATTTAAAAATAAATGCGATAATCAACAGATTCAAAAGAATCGAGAATAAATGATGGAATAGGATAACCCCCACAGACACGTTGCCAAAGGAAGATGACAACCAGTTTTCAAGAACACTAAATGCAAAAATCTGAATGAAATAAGACAATAAAATAAGTAAAGCAAATACTGCTAAATACGCCAAAGAAAGGAACCTGAATTTAAGAATATCCATAAGCACATTCAGCTTTTCTCGTTTTCGTTTTTGAATGTTAAAAAAATCGTTGATGCTGTATTTTAATGAAACCATAAATGCCGAACATGAATAGAGCAGTGCGATTATCATCACCAAATTCAGGGAGAAAGATTTTGACTGGTTATTCAAATTCTTGAGGTAGGCCGTGAAAACGGAAATGTCCTCAATGCCAATATTCTTTTGAAAAATCTCTGTAACGGCATTGATGCACATGTCTTCACCGAAAATCTTACCAAAGCTAATCAGGGTGAGATATAAAAGCGGGATGAGCGCAAAGAGGGTGTAATAGGCCAATGCAGCGCCATGAAAAAAAGCCCCTTCTTCGAAGAATTCTGCCGTAGCGTTTTTTAAAACGTGAAGAATTGATTTAGAAGATTTTTCAGACTCCATTGGGAAGTAAGTTTAAGGTTCTGGGAAGTTTAGTCATGCTATGAAGAATTATAAGCTCCCTAGATTCGGTATAAAAATAATGAATAAAAATTGTTCCGTTAAACAAATAGCGATCACAAATCAATGGAATTCCTTCAGGATCCACACGAAAGTCATTGGGACGAAACCGATGGTTCGTTCCTTTCCAAGTGATCGAATTCACCTCGCCAAACCAGCGAGCCTCTTGCAAATTCGTTAAGTTGTAGTAGCGGTCAGTTGGATTAAAAAAAGCAGTGAGTTTTCCCTGTTTCAGGAAGGCCATTTTGGAGCAAATAGTCAGCATGTCTTGTGCATCGTGAGAAACCAACACTAAACAAAGCTGCTCTGTTTCCTTTAATTGAAGAAGTAAGTTAATCAATCTGAATTTAAGTACATGATCCAGGTGTGAGAAGGGTTCATCCAACAATAACCAAGAAGGCTTTATTGCAATCGCTCTTGCTATGGCCAACCGTTGTTGTTCGCCGCCGGAAAGCACCCTGGCTTTGGTGGCTTTCACATGCGATAAAGAAAAAAATTTTAGAAGGTGTTTTACCCGTCTTTCCCGGAGTTTTGGTTCCCAATTCAAAATTGCCTCTCGAATATTTTCTTCACATGTATGAAACAGATCCAACGCATAATCTTGCGCTACTAGGGCAATACCCGGATGACCTGGTATTAAACGCTGAGAGGCTTTGGGCAATAACCGATTTTGTAAGAGGACCTCTCCTTCAGACTGATCCCGTAGCCCGGCAAGGATATTCAACAAGCTTGATTTGCCGGCACCGCTTCTTCCTGCTATGCCATAAATTTCACCAGGTACTAGGGTTGCATTGATGCGGTGTAAAATTGGATGCGTCGCATCAATCGAAAAACTAAGGTTCTTAATCTGGAGCATGAGTAAGGAGTTCATTCGGTACATCGTGGTTTGCGATGTACACTCCAGGAATGGGATTTATGAATGGCTCATTATCTTTAAGTTCTACACGTATGTGTTGCCGTTCAGCATCGTTCGTTTGTTTTATGCTGTTCAGTAATTGATTAGATATTGCAAATTGCACCTCTTTTCCAGCCAATAAGGTCAACTTGATTAAGGTCACCCTTCCTATTTCATATGAAAAATCAGTTCCAGAACCTAAGGTGCCTCTTAACGAATAAGCCCCATCTTCCGTAATGTTCACCGCAAGCACCTCTTGAACTTCCAATTCATCTTCCCAATGATAGCGGTGGTTGTCTGCCGTTTCCTCCCCAGCATGGTGCTTTTCTGCCAACTCCTGAGAAAACAAATCATTTAAGTGGGCGCAAGTGAAACTAAAGGTGAACATTTGAAAAAAATTTAAGTACTCGCGAAAGTATTAATTTTGCTTGAACTTCGGTTCATATTTAACGATGAACAATGAGATGTGAAGAATATTCCACGAAATCTAGCCCCTACACTTCAGTAAAATATTATATTCGAATTATGAAAAACCTGATACTCCTCTTAACCGCACTTTTGCTTATAGGATTCGCCCATGGGCAAACCAAACTAAACACCACTGAAAAAGCCAATTACAATCGTTTGCTAAACAAAGGGATAGAAACCTTCAATGCGGGCAGACTGAATGAAGCCTTAGAAACCTTTAAACGTGCTGAAGCAATTGACCCAGAAGCATGGAAATTAGCATTCTGGATGGCGTCTTGTCATTATGAGCTGAACAGCTATTATACCGCTGAAAATTACATGAACAATGCCCTTCGGAATATGCCAGAAACCGAGGAAGGTGACGCCACTTTTTATGAGTTAAGCGGAAAGATTAACCACCGATTAGGAAAGGTAGAGGAGGCCATCACAGCCTACAAAAAATGTGCGATACTCATGGGAAGCAAGATGGCATTATCGTATGGAATCACTTTATACATCTCCCAATGTGAATTAATGATTCAAGCGAAAAAACAAGGGTTTACAACCCTTCGAAAACCATTGTCGATTCAGCTTAACTCCCTGGAGGATGAATACGCACCCATTCTAGCTTCGGAAGGCACTTTGTTTTTCACAGCTCGAAGGCCCGAGACCACGGGGGAAACTTCTGATCCAGATGATTCAAAATATTTTGAAGATATTTATCGGGCCCAATGGAATCCGATTATTTCTGATTATGAAATAGACTATGAATTCTTTAAACCAATCAATACCGCGGGATTTGATGCTTTGAGCTACGTAAATTCAACCGGGACCTTTGCTTTGTTAACGGTAAACACTGAAATGACTGATAAAACCACCAAAGGATCTGATTTATTCGAAATCCGGAGTGAAAGTCCGTTTGTTTGGGAAGCGCCAACCTTGATTAAGAAGAAAGGACTGAATACTGACTATTTTGAAGGAAGTGCCACCTGTACCGAAGGTTCTGAGTTTGGTGAATTCATGATTTTTGTTTCAGACCGAAATGGGGAAACCAGTGGCCTAGACCTTTTTACGTGTACGCAACAAGAATCAAGCTATGGCGAAGTAACAACTCTTCCTAAGCACTTAAATAGCCTGGGAAATGAAACCACTCCGATGCTCACGGCAGATGGTAAATACCTGTTTTTCAGCAGCGATGAGCTTCCAGGATATGGCGGGTATGATATTTTTTACAGCACGAATGAAAACGGCGTATGGTCAATGCCCGTAAATTTAGGGCCAGAAATCAACTCGGTTAACCACGAGACACACTTCAGTTTTGATCCTAAGAACAAAAAGGGAGTATTCGCTTCGCTTGCTGAAAAGGAAGGTTATTTTTCTTTTGACTTATACAAGGTAGATTTTGAAGGA
>DBCM01000129.1:0-42881 GCA_002293045.1 Flavobacteriales bacterium UBA958
AAAGACGTAAGCTGGGATAATTTGGGCATTATTCCAAATGTTTTCAGAAGGTTAGGAATTAAATTGGAACGTCGCGGAGACGATATTTTCGTGCCTGCTCAGGATCATTACGAAATTGATACCTTCATTGATGGGTCGATCTTAACCATTTATGATGCCCCTTGGCCAGGATTTACGCCAGATTTACTCTCCATTATTTTGGTGGTAGCAACGCAAGCGAAAGGTTCTGTATTGATTCATCAAAAGATGTTTGAGTCTAGGTTGTTCTTTGTTGACAAATTGATCGATATGGGAGCTCAAATTATTCTTTGTGATCCGCACAGAGCTACCGTAATCGGCTTAAATCGAGAACACCAACTCAAGGGTATTTCCATGACTTCACCTGACATTCGCGCAGGGGTTTCTTTACTTATTGCGGCGCTTTCAGCGAGCGGGAAAAGTATAATTCACAACATTGATCAGATAGACCGGGGCTATCAAGACATTGAGATTCGCTTGAATAATATTGGTGCTGATATTCGTAGAATTGGATAATGAAAACCTTGCAACGATTTCTTCCATTGGCCTTTATTGTACTCATTTTTTGTGGTGCCTTTTGTTTTAGGAATACCCCTGAGGTTTCGCAAATCTCCAAAGGACTTGCGCCCGATATTGAAATGAAGTCGCATAAAGGAAAAAAGATTTCACTTTCTAAATTAAAAGGCAAGCTGGTGTTGGTAGATTTTTGGGCCTCTTGGTGTGGTCCGTGTAGGAAAGAAATGCCCAATGTGGTGGAGGCCTATCATAAGTACCGGAAAAAGAAATTTACAAACGGCAAAGGATTTACCGTTTTTAGCGTATCCTTGGATCGCGAGTCTTCCGCATGGAAAGATGCTATAAAATCCGATGGAATGGTTTGGAAATATCACGGCCTTGATGAAGGGAATAAGATTTCAAACCTCTATGGCGTCTTTTCAATTCCGAGCGCTTTCCTCGTGGATGGAAATGGTGAAATTATTGCAAAAGGATCCGAATTGCGTGGAATAAACCTCCACCTTACCTTAGATAAGTACCTAGAGAACTAAGATACTCGGTCGAGCACGAATTTAATCAGCTCGTTCATTTCTGTGTTGTACCCTTTTGAAAAAGTGGTGTTTGGTCGGTTGGCAATTCCAAGACAAATGGTTGCACATCGATGTCCAAGCGCCCTACCCAAGGAAAAAAGGGCAGAACTTTCCATTTCAAAGTTAAGCAGCCTTAAATTGTTTTCGTTGAAATGCTGTGCGTTCATTTGAATGTCAGCAATTCTTGAATTTAAACGTAATTGCCTTCCTTGCGGACCATAAAACCCAGAACTTGTAATGGTGATTCCTGGAAAACAAAAATCATCGGTTAATTGATAGGTTAACTCCGAATCTGCTCCAACAAAATAAGGTTCAATTCCCTTGGGGAGTTCCAGGAACGCTTTAATCTGTTCATTCATGAAACGTTCAGTATCCGTAAACTCGATGTCGTAAAAGTGTGCTACATTGTCTAGTCCGAAGGCATGCGTGGAAACAATATAACTATGCACTGGGATTTGTGGCTGTAAAATCCCACACGTTCCTATGCGGATTAAATTCAGGGATGTATGGTTCGGGAGTTCTGTTCTCGTGGTAAGGTCTATGTTAACCAATGCGTCAAGTTCATTTACCGTAATGTCGATATTGTCTGTACCAATGCCTGTAGAAAGCGCAGAGATTCTTTTCCCGCGGTATGTACCCGTATGGCATACAAATTCACGATGTTGACTTTTATGTTCTATCGTTTCAAAAAAATTGGATATCAACGAAACTCGGTCTTGATCACCTACCAAAAGCACCGTATTTCCAATTTGTGTTCTAGATAAGCCTAAATGATATACATGATTCTGCGCGTTTAACGCGAGCTCAGTTGGCGGAAAATGTTTCAATGGGTTAAGGTTATATATTACTAAATACCTTCATCAATAAATCGGTGACCCGTGCACCTGGATCTTTCCTGATTTTATTCTCTTCTTTTTCTACAAGTTTAAACAACCCTTGAATCGCGAGTTGAGTAACATATGCATCTAAATCAGGATTTATTTTCTCTCCTCCGGTTAGCGCTACAGCCGCGTTATATTTAGTGATAATTGGATTCCAGTAAGAAGTTAATTGTACTTTACTTGTGGCATTCTTTACCTTAGGTAAAAAGGCAATTGCAAGGCTGTCTGAGGTTTTATCTTTCAAGAACTTAGTAGCGGCACCATTTCCGCCTTTCAGGATTCCAAATCCATCTTGAATGGACATATTCAGAATAGCATTTTTAAAGATGGGGAGCGCTTCTTTTACAGCTTCTTCCGCCGCACGATTCAAGGTGGTTTCAAATTTATCTACTTGCCCTTGCATTCCTAGATTTAACGCCTTTTCTTTCACCTTCATCGCATCCGGAGGAAAGGGTAAGCGAATTTCAGGGTTCTTCAAAAAACCGTCCAGCACTGCGCTGGAGTCAACCGCGTTTTTTATGCCTACAGTTAGCGCTTCTTTTAATCCCTTAATTACTTCATCATTGGTGAGTTGAGGTTTAACGGGAGTTGGTGTTGTTGCTGTAGGTAGCGAGGAGAGATCCACCACGCCACATCCAATTAGAAAAGCACCCAGAATCAGAACCGCATAAAACTTTTTCATTCTTATCTCAATACATTTACAAATCCTTGTCTAATTTTCTTTCCATCACTATCCCGTTCCTTGTACCATGCCGTCCACGTATAAACACCAGGCTGTACTAACTTCCCTCCATACATTCCATCCCATTCTCCAGAAGGGTCATATGTTTCCCATACGGTTTCACCCCAACGGTTGTATATGGTTAAATGAAAGCCCATTTCATCAATGCCCTCTACATAAAATCTCCACGTTTGGTTGTGCTCATCATCATCCGGCGTGAATGTATTTGGAACATAAAATACAATGTCAGGAATGATTTCCAAGGGTAAAGATATCGAATCTGAACATCCTTGCGCTGTAGTTACTGTTAAGTTTAGGTAATATGTTCCTACAACACCCTGTGGGAATGTAAACATTGCGTTAATTCCATTACCGGTAACACTTTCTGCTTGATCGCAAGACCATTGCCAATCTACGATATTTCCCTGAGAATTATCATTCGCCTGAACGGAGGTTTCAAACCAAGTTACTGGATTCCTTGACAAAACAAAATCTGCAGTCGGTAGGGGAGTTACTTCTACGATGTCTTGCGTACTATTGGAATATACACACCCATATATAGATGTGGCGGTCATATTCACACTATAAAACCCGGGATAAGGGAAGGTATTCGAAAAATTCTGCATCCCCGGAACGGTGTATGTGTCTCCGTTAGAAAAGGTGTAAACCGTAGATGCTACTTCCGCGGCATTGGCAGAGGTGTTAGAGAAATTGAAGGATCCTGGCATACAAAGTATTGGATAATTTGGAGCGATACTTGGTACGATTGGAGTAGGGAAGGTTATTGTCATACAATCTTGCGTGGTTGGCGATCCACATTGCTCAGAAAGCGTAACACAATACTCTGTAGGAGTTCCAGTTGGATCAACGGTGATTGAGCTTGCAGGCCCGAAAGAATTTCCGTTATTATCAACCCAATTAAAAATGTAGGGGCTCGACCCTCCGACACCTTGAGCCGTTAAGGTAATGCTTGCTTCTGGGCAAATCATGGTGTCTTGAGTAAGAAACGAAATCACCAAGGCTGGCGGTTCAGTGATACTGAAGATGGTATCTTGCACACAGCCCATTGCATCCGTTACGGTAACAGTATGTGAACCAGCTCCAAGATCATTCACCACATTAGATGTTGATGCAGATCCTGTCCAACTGTATAAATATCCGGGAGTTCCTTGGGTAACATTGATCGTGGCACCGCCGTTGTTGATGCTGTTGCAGCTTGCGTTGATTATATTGGTAAGGGTTAAAATCATTGCAGGGACTTCAGTAACTGTAATCGATACGCTTCCTGAGCACCCGCTTGGGGTTGCAATATTACATGTATAAGTTCCAGCAGTTAATCCAGTCGCTGTTTGGGTAGTTTGACCGTTACTCCAAGTATACGTCGCTCCTGCCGCCGCCGGAATTATTTGAGCGGTTGCGGTACCATCGTTGCCTCCGGGACAACTTACTTGGGTCATCGTGGCGGTATATTGGGCTGGAGTATCCCCAACTACTCCGGTCCCAGTAGCTGGACAACCACTCGCGTCTTGAACGCTTACGGAGTATGTTCCCGCAGGAAGGTTGTTTATAGTTTGGGTATTTCCAATGTTTGGTGTCCAAGTATAGGTAAAAGGTGGGGTCCCTGCGGTTGGATTCGCAGTGACAGAACCAATAGATTGCGAACAAATATCATTGCTAACGGTGACATTTACTGCCGCGCCACCAATAGAAATCCAGGTGGTGTCGTTGGTAATTGAGCCGATACTGGTATTACAGGCTGAACCCGATAGAAAATAACCCGTTGGACCTGGGGTGGGTACATTATTGACTACTAAGGTGCCATTGTTGTAGGGAAAGGTTTGACCGAGCGTGTTTTGCCATAAAAAATTAGTCCCAGGACTAGAAACCAATACGTATGGGATTTGTGCCATGTTATAGGTATTCGTATTGTTTGGAGCAGTTGGTGTGAACCTCCGTCCGTCTTGATTTGCTCCCCAAACTTGATTGTTTCTTCCTGGCGTAATGTGAGCCACCGTCATGGGATTATTCTCAGAGCCTTGAATGGCCAACCCACTATTCCAACCGGAACAAATAGGTTTGTTTCCGATGTGGAGCTCAAAAACATTTGTAGTCTCATAGAGGATTATCGCCATGTAGTTACATTGTTGAGTACAGCTAAACATCATGATGTTTTTGTACAACACAACGAACCTTCTGTTCGGAGCAGTTCCTATGGTTTGATATTGAATTTGCCCACCAAGCGAAGGATTAATATCTTGATAGGTAAGCATGATAGAGTTTCGTGCTGAGGTTAATTGCATGTTCGGAAGGGGTGGGATCCCACCTAAAGACCATGGGCAATATCCATTGGCATTCGCGAGATTGAATGAAATTAACCCATTCGAACCGATAACACACTGATTATAGTTCGAGCCATAAAAATTAAATGGAAACCCAATGTTAACAACGCCAGACCATGAGTCATCGGATAAATTAACTTGACTTGGTGTATTTAAATAAACCCCAGCAACATTGTTTGCCGCTCCACCTTGATTGCAATTGTTGATGGTAACAGTTTGACCAGGGCACACCGATAAATCTTGACCAAGACATACCGTGTATTGACCGTGTGAAATGTATACCGAAAAAAACACCGTTAGTGCGAGTATTAATCGAATCATGAAAAATAAAGTTAATGTTAGGGTTACATTCTTTACGAGAATATTAACCGTTCGTTGCCATTCTTACCTTCAAATTTATGAATTAAAAGTTAATTCACGCTATCTCAGTAAATTCAAATGCCCAACATATGCTTTTCTATTGTCGGAATATGGAGACTTTAATATTATTTTCCAAGTATATGTTCCTTGGGTAATGTCAAATCCATTGGCATCCTTTCCATCCCAACCGATCTCATGGTTATGATTTTCCCAAATAATTGCACCCCATCGATTGTA
This sequence comes from Flavobacteriales bacterium UBA958, assembly GCA_002293045.1. Classification (GTDB taxonomy): domain Bacteria; phylum Bacteroidota; class Bacteroidia; order Flavobacteriales_D; family Crocinitomicaceae; genus UBA952. Next base: position 5,642 of record DBCM01000129.1, read on the forward strand.
AATGAAGCAGCTGTATTCATAAGGGTCAAAATCCGCTGTGATTATGGGCAGCCAAGTTTGATTATATTCATTCCCATCGGGTGTAAATGTATTCGGAACAAAAATGAGTTGTGATTCTTGCACCATCACTGTTCGTGTAGCGGTATCTGTACATCCAAAATTTGTCGATGCAACCAACGTGATTAAGTAATTGCCTGAGGATGAGGTGGGGAAAGAATGGATTGGCTCAAATTCATTTGAAGTTGAGCTTCCATCTCCAAAATCCCATTCGTAGGTGTCAGCACTTGAGCTGTAATTGCTAAAGGTTCCCGTTGTATTCAAGACGGTCATTGTTTGGGGATTAATGCTAAAATCGGCAAAAGGAACTGGATATGCACACAGATAATCGTTAAACGTAGTATCCCAAACACAACCCAATGCAGTGGTCAAGGAGAGGCTTACATCATAACATCCAGGAGCATTATAAGTGACCGAAGTCGTGTTCATATCCGTGGAGGTCATTCCATTTCCAAAATCCCAAAGCGCTGAAAGATAGGGTGTTCCTGTAGATATATTCGATATTGAAGCACTAAACGGTAAACAATCTGCCGTTACGGGTGCAACAAAGTTTGGATATGCGGCAGGTTCGATGGTAATGATTAAATTGTCCGTTCCAACACACCCGTTTTGGTCTGTTCCAACTACAGAATATGTTGACGATTGCAAAGGGGTAAAGTTTACTTGGTTTTGAACGTTATTATTCCATTGATACGTAACGGCTCCAGATGCATTAACTTGGGTGCTAGATCCTTCGCAAATGCTTTGATCAACACCCGCGTTTACCACCGGATTAGCCCAAACCGTGAGCACCATGTCGCTGGTATCAATGCATCCATTTCCATCAGTACCAATAAGGTGATAACTTACTACACCAACGGGAGGTATCCATGTATTGCCATTAATTAATCCATTATCCCATTGGTAATTCACAGCCCCCGAGCCAACAATAGTTACTGAAGTTCCTGAACACACTTGAATGTCAGGTCCAGCATCAACCACCGGTGTAGGATAAATGGTAACTAAAAGGGTGTCGTAAGCAGCGCAATTATTCGTGTCTAACCCAACAACTGTAAGCATATCGTTGCTGAGCGGTGAATAATTGTTTCCATTCAAGGTTCCAGTGCTCCACGTATATGTGGCTGTTCCAACGGCATTAAGCGGAATACTGAAGCCAGGACAAATCGACGTGTCATTACCAGCAAAAACCACGGGTTGTGGTACAATTATTTGAAGCGTGTCATAACCAATACACCCATTAGCATCCAAACCTGTGACACTCCAAAGGCCTGTAGACAGCGGAATAAAATAAGTTCCGTTGGACACCCCTCCACTCCATTGGTAACTTACCGCACCTTGTCCTAACAATTGTGTAGAGTCTCCGGCGCATACAATTTGATCAGGGCCAGCGCTGATTCCTGGATTAGAAAATACCGTTAATACCATCGAATCTACATTCGTGCAACCATTCGCAGAGGTACCGATTACCGTGTAAGTAGTAGTTCCAAGAGGAGGGGTAAAGGTTTGACCATTCGTGATCCCGTTGTTCCATTGATATGTGTTGGAACCTGTAGCAGTGATTGTTACCGTTGACCCTAAACACACGTTGATATCTGGACCCGCATTTACAAGGGCTCCCGGATAAATCGTAACATCCATCGAGTCTTGATTCACGCAGCCATTGTTGTCGATACCAACTACGGTTAGGGTGATATTATTTATCGGTAAATAAGTTCCTCCGTTTGCGGTTCCTGTTTCCCAAGTTAAGGAAGGTGCGCCAGCGGCGGTTAACGTCACCAGATTTCCCGGGCATACAGAAACGTTGTTGCCTGCATTTACTGGAGGAAGTGGGTAAATCGTCACGGCTTGAGTGAGCGTATCAGTACATCCACCGGCATTCGAGGCTATGAGCGACACATTGAATGTGCCAGCATTAGGAAAGATTTGAATGGGATTCGTTTGTGTGGAATTTGGAATTCCGTTTCCAAATATCCAGGTGTACGTTACTTGGGCAAGGTTAGGGTCTTGTGTTTGATTGCTAAAACTTACGGTATCATTCATACAGCTGTTGTTGAAGCTGAAGTTAATTACCGGGGGAGGCAACACTGTGATGGATTGAGTAATGGTATCCGAGCATCCTGCCTGCGTGGTTACAATGTGGGTTACATTGTACGTTCCTGGATTCTGATAAGTGTGTGTTGGATTCATGTGTACAGCAGGGTTATTCCCATTTAAGGTAGACCCATCCCCAAAATTCCATGACCACGAGGATGCACCCCCATTCGCGAGAAGCACACCGTTTATCGTATTTGGAAGAATAGTTGGTGTACTATTAAATTGCATTGGGGTCCATGGACAGGCAGCAGTGTATGTAAAATTGCTTTGAACGGTAGTCGGTATCGCAGAAGCGGTTAATGCTACGGTGCAACTTCCTTGGTTTGAAAACGATTGCATCGTCACTGTATAACTTGGAGCTGCCGTTGCCGCAGGAACACTGATGCTTTGCGTGTTGGCTCCATTACTCCAATTATAACTTTGAAATCCGGCCGGACCTGAAATATTTATGGTTGGTGAGCCAAAACAATAGTCGAGATCTAAGGTTAAGGGCATGCAATCGGCCACAACGTATGCGTAACCGTAATGACCACCCAAACTACAGTCTTTGGTGGTGAATTCGATGGTGACATTCTGCCCAATGTATGCTTGAAGGTTGATTCCGACAATGGTCCATGGAAGCCATTTCCTGTTGCTACATGTTTGAAAATTCTGTCCAGGTTGCCCAGAGTAAACAGAATACTGTCCACAGTTTCCACCAATTTGTGTCCCGTTTTGGTTTAATAAGCGCATTTGGAATACGGGTTGCTGTGCAGGGGAGTGTCCAGGGTCTTGTAGCACTACTGCGTACTTATAAATGAATAGGGAGTTTTGCGCCGTAACATTGATGGTGTAAGTTAATCGCTCACCTTGAGACCCCGTACTTTGATTGCCTAATCTTGCGGAACGCGTACTACCTGGAGGGATCATCTGTAGCCCACCACAGGTGTTCGGATCAACGCCTGGAGTTGTGATTATGGTATGTCTTCCGTTTACTATTCCAACAGCAGAGGCAGGGTTTCCGTAATTCCCCGTATATCCTTGCCAATTACTAAAGTTGCTGCTGCTAAAATTAGCGTTTGGACAACCCGCGTTGTTTTGAGCAAAAAACTGAGAGATTCCGAACAGCAGGATTAGGAAAAGGTAGTACTTCATGTGAGCACAAATTTAGCACAATTATATGGAATTACCTCAATAAGGTCACGTGGCCTGTGAAAGCCTTGCGTTCATCTCGATAAGGCGATTTAATTAATATTTTCCAGGTATATACGCCGTCTTGCATCGGATTTCCATTCATCCGTTTTCCATCCCAACCTACCAAATGGTTGTGGTTTTCCCAAATTAGTTCGCCCCATCGGTCGTAGATTAAACAGGTAAACTCATAAGGATCGAAATCTGCGGTAATCACGGGAAACCATGTTTGGTTGTACTCGTTTCCATCCGGAGTAAAGGTGTTCGGGACGTACAAAAGCTGAGTTTCCGTTAATGTAACTACTCGATTAGTTGTATCCGTACATCCATTGTCTGTATATACAATTAGCGTTACTAGATAATTGGCCGTAGTAGTATTGGGGAAGAAATGAACCGGTTCAAATTCGGTAGAGGTAGTTCCATCGCCAAAATCCCAGGCGTAATAACTGCCCCCCGCGCTTTGGTTGATCATTGAACTGGTATTTTCCAAATCAGTAATATTCATTGGGCTTGGCTCAAAATCTGCGATGGGTAATACATAACTGCACAAATAGTCAGAAATCAAAATATCCCATTCACAACCTAAGGCGGTCGTCAATGTTAAGCCTACGTCGTAACATCCGGGGCTATTGTAGGTGTAAGAAATTGGTCCTGCTCCAGTCGCGGTAGCTCCGTTTCCAAAGGTCCAAACTGCCTGGGTAAATGGTGTTCCAGTAGAGGTGTTATTCAAGGTAAAGGAGAAGGGCGTACAATCCGCCAACACGGGAGCGTTGAACGATGGGTATGCCGCAGGCTCAATGGTAATATTTACGTCATCGGTCCCTGTACAACCGTTATTATCCGTTCCGATTACCGTGTAGGTTGTATTAACCGTTGGTGTGAAATAATCGTTATTAACTACACCATTATCCCAAGCATAGGTACTTGCTCCTGAACCCGAGAGCAAGGTGGAATCGCCTTCGCAAATCGACTGATCATTTCCAGCATTTACTACCGGATTAGCCCATATGGTTAAAATCATCTGGTCTGAGTCAATACAACCATTTGCATCAGTTCCAGTCACTGTATACGTAACAACGCCCACGGGAGGAATAAAAGTTTGACCGTCCACGAGGCCATTATTCCAAGCGTAGTTAGCAACTCCAGATCCTGTGATGGTCACACTGGTCCCAGAACATTCGCTGATGTCAGGTCCCGCATCTACCACCGCTGCAGGGAACAGCGTAATGTTTATCGAATCTGAATTAATGCAACCATTGGCATCTATGCCTTCTACCGTAAGTATTTCACTGGTCTGAGGAATATATGAAGATCCGTTTGGTGTTCCCGTTTCCCAACTATATGTTACAGCACCAAATGCGTTGAGTGGAATGCTGAAACCAGGACATATGGTAGTGTCATTGCCGGCAAACACGGGAGGAAGTGGGTGAACAACTACGGTTTGATATAAGGTGTCGGTACAACCCCCTACGTTCGTTGCTGCCAAACCGAGTTGAAACGACCCTGCTTGTTGGTAGGCGTGTGAAGCATTCGTGGTGATATCATTTGCGCTCCCATCACCCCAAAGCCATTGATAAGTGACCTGGGCAATATTCGGGTCTTGTGTTGCATTTACCGTATTTACCGTATCAAAAACACAGGCATTATTGTAAGTGAAATTAATGGTAGGTGGAGGCAACACATTAATGGTTTGAGAAATCGTATCACTGCATCCGGCTTGCGTAAACACGATGTGTGTTACTGTATACGTTCCAGGATTTGCATATACGTGCGTCGGGTTTTGATGAACCGCAGGGTTATTACCCGTTAACGTAGAATTATCTCCGAAGTCCCAGAACCATGAAGCGGCCCCGCCGTTCGCTAAGGTCACACCGTTAATGGAGGTAGGGAGGATCGTGGGTGTACTGTTAAATTGCGTAGGCGACCACGGGCATGCTTGGGTAACGGTGAAATTGTTGCTTACGGTGGTTGGTATCGCTTGCGCTGTTAACGCTACAGTACAATTTCCTTGATTAGAAAATGATTGCATGGTTACCGTATACGTTGGGGCGGCATTAGCAACCGGAATAGAAATGGATTGGGTATTCTGTCCTGAACTCCAACTGTAACTCTGAAATCCTGCAGGGCCTGCAATGTTGATGGTATTGGCTCCAAAGCAATAATCTAAGTCCAAAATCAAGGGCATGCAGTCTGCAACCACGTAGGCATAGCCAAAATGCCCTGAATAATCACAATCTTTTGTGGTAAATTCCACCGTGACTAGCTGACCCGTATACGCAGTAAGGTTAACGCCAACTATCGTCCAAGGCAACCATTTAACACCGCCGCAAGTTTGAAAGTTTTGTCCCGGTTGACCTGCATAAACCGTATACACACCGCAATTACCTCCGATTTGGGTGCCATTTTGATCCAATAAGCGCATTTGAAATACTGGTTGCGCATTGGGTGGATGTCCAGGATCCTCAAGAACACAGGCATATTTGTAAATAAACAATGCGTTTTGTGGGCTCACAGTCATCGTATAACGGAGTTGTTCTCCTTGAGCACCCGTTCCTGAATTACCAAGGCGCGCAGAGGAGGTACTTCCCGGGGGTACCAATGGCAATCCTCCGCATGAAAACGGATCTGTCCCCGCTCCCGTCATGATGGTATGCCTTCCGGCAACAATGCCAGGGCTAGCAGCGGGATTTGCATAATTTCCAGTGAAGCCTTGCCAATTCGTAAAATTACCCATGCTTAAATTCGCATTCGGACAACCCGCGTTGTTTTGCGTATAAATTACCACAGGGGTAATTCCAAAGGAAAAAAGAATGACTAATAAGCGTATTTTACGTTGCATAGATATAGGTATTCAAATCTATAAATTTTTTCTTGTTAAATAAAATCCTCGAGGGTTACGAATTGAATAAATTTTAGTTGCCAATTTTGATATTAAATAGAAATGAAGTTTTGGTTAGTTTAGTGTCATTTTAACACTTAGTCTTTGTTGAAAAATATTAATTCGACAACTTAAAAACTTGTTACATTTGTGAGCAAATTTTAAATTCAGTCGTATGTCAAACAAATATCAGAAGGAAATTGATGCCTTCATGGAAAATGTCAAGGCCAAGAATAGTCACGAACCCGAGTTCCTTCAAGCAGTGCATGAAGTAGCGGAGGCCATTATTCCATTTACCGAGCAGCACACGAAGTACAAGGATGCGAAAATTCTTGAACGGATTATTGAGCCTGAACGAACGATTATATTTCGAGTTCCATGGTTAGATGATCACGGAAACGTTCAGGTGAACCGCGGATACCGTGTTGAATTTAACTCAGCCATTGGACCATACAAAGGAGGTTTGCGTTTTCACCCTTCTGTGAATCTTTCTATCCTTAAGTTCTTAGGTTTTGAGCAAATTTTCAAAAACTCTTTAACTACTCTTCCAATGGGAGGCGGTAAAGGAGGCTCGGATTTTGATCCAAAAGGAAAATCTGACAATGAAGTAATGAAGTTTTGCCAATCGTTTATGACGGAACTGTCTCGCCACATTGGTGCAGACACGGACGTTCCTGCGGGTGACATCGGTGTAGGAGGAAGAGAGATTGGTTACATGTTTGGACAGTATAAGCGAATTCGAAATGAGTTTACGGGTGTATTAACCGGAAAAGCTAGAAACTGGGGTGGTTCGTTGATTCGTCCAGAAGCAACAGGATATGGTACGGTTTATTTTGCAAAAGAAATGTTAGCCACTAAAGGAGATTCCTTCAATGGTAAAACTGTGGTAGTTTCAGGTTCAGGTAATGTAGCGCAATTCGCATGCGAAAAGGCGACACAATTGGGGGCTAAAGTGGTAACACTTTCAGATTCTTCAGGCTATATCCATGATGCAGACGGCATCGATGCTGAAAAATTAGCTTTCGTTATGGAATTGAAAAATGTGAAGCGTGGACGAATTGCTGAATACACTCAACAATATCCAAACGCAAAATTTGTAGCTGGGAAACGTCCTTGGGAAGTGAAAGCAGACATCGCATTGCCATGTGCCACTCAAAATGAATTGAATGGTGAAGAAGCTAAAGCCCTTATTGCTAATGGCGTTAAATGTGTAGCTGAAGGTGCGAATATGCCTTCAACTCCAGAGGCAATTTCTGCATTCCAAGCAGCAAATGTGTTGTTTGCACCAGGAAAAGCTTCCAATGCAGGTGGTGTAGCCACATCAGGACTTGAAATGTCACAAAACTCTTTAAGATTATCTTGGTCAGCCGAGGAGGTGGACCAACGTTTACACGGCATCATGGTTTCAATTCATGAAGCTTGTGTGAAATATGGCACAAAAGAAGACGGTAATGTGGATTACGTTAAAGGAGCGAATGTTGCTGGATTCGTGAAGGTAGCTGATGCTATGATCGACCAAGGCTTAGTTTAATCCTCATTTTCTCAAAACTCTTTAAACCCACCTCGGTGGGTTTTTTTATTTGTTAAATTTGCAAGGTGGAAAACAATCTAGACCAATTACATATTACGTATGATCGAACGGGCTTCGATAACGAAGAATTAATTAATATTTATAAAGCCATTCTCCTCCCACGTTTGATTGAAGAAAAGATGCTCATCTTACTGCGTCAAGGGAAAATAACGAAGTGGTTTTCGGGCTGGGGTCAGGAGGGGATTTCTGTCGGGTGCGCATATGCATTGCAATCCGATGAATATATTCTGCCGATGCACCGAAATTTAGGCGTATTTACTACACGAGAAATTCCCTTAAATCGCCTGTTCGCTCAATTCCAGGGAAAAATGTCAGGATTTACCAAAGGAAGAGACCGTTCGTTTCACTTTGGTTCCAACGAGCACCATTTGGTAGGAATGATTTCTCACCTCGGACCGCAATTGGGCATTGCAGATGGGATTGCTTTAGCTCAAAAACTAAAGAAAAACAATAAAGCAACACTCGTATTTTCTGGAGACGGTGGCGCCTCAGAAGGAGATTTCCACGAGTCGTTGAATGTCGCTGCAGTTTGGGATTTACCCGTAATATTCTGCATCGAAAATAATGCATGGGGTCTGTCAACCCCTTCCAACGAGCAGTTTAAGTGCAAACAATTTATTGATAAAGGGATTGGGTACGGCATGAATTCAATTCAAGTGGATGGCAACAATATTCTAGCAGTGATTCGGGCTATTCGAACGATTGCGGAAGAAATTCGTGCGAATCCAAAGCCCTATTTGGTGGAATTGATGTCTTTTAGAATGCGCGGGCATGAAGAAGCATCTGGAACAAAATATTACCCAGAAGGGATTCAAGAGAAATGGGCATTGAAGGACCCAGTAGCAAATTTCGAGTTATTTCTACTGCAAGAAAAGGTGTTAAATGAAGCGCTTATCGCACAAATAAAAGAAGGGTTTAAAGCGGATATCCAACATTCCTTTGATGAGGCTAATTCGGAATCAGCTATTGTACCTTCTCTGACCGCGGAGCTCTCGGATTTGTATGCTGCTTCCTCCGAACAAATTATTCCCCCTGCCGGAGACTCTAAGGAACTTAGGTTCATTGATGCCATACAAGAAGGCTTGAGTCAAAGCATGGAAAGACATCCGAATCTTGTCCTTATGGGCCAAGACATTGCCGAGTATGGCGGGGCCTTTAAAGTAACCGAAGGATTTGTTGAGAAATTCGGGAAAGATCGTGTGCGAAATACTCCCTTGTGTGAGTCGGCAATCGTTGGGGCAGGATTAGGGCTATCCATTTCTGGAATGAAAGCCATGGTGGAAATGCAGTTTGCGGATTTCGTTACCTGTGGATTTAACCAAATCATAAATAATTTAGCCAAAATTCATTGGCGCTGGGGGCAACACGCCGACGTAGTGGTACGGATGCCTACAGGTGCTGGTACTGCAGCTGGTCCATTTCACTCTCAAAGCAATGAAGCCTGGTTTACACATACCCCGGGGTTAAAAGTCGTTTATCCTTCGAATCCATTTGATGCCAAAGGCTTATTGAATGCCTCCATCGAAGATCCAAACCCGGTCCTTTTCTTCGAACATAAGGCCCTTTATCGAAGTACAAAAGGAATGGTTCCTAGTGCGTATTATCACTTGGAAATCGGTAAGGCAGCCGTTGCAAGCGAAGGAAAGCTAGCCAGTATTATAACGTATGGTGCTGGCGTACACTGGGCCTTAGAATTAAAAGAGGAACGTGGCATAGACGTTGAAATCATTGACTTAAGAACCCTGTTGCCTTTAGATACGGAGTGTATTTATAACTCAGTAAGAAAAACTGGTAAAGCATTGATTCTTCATGAGGATTCCTTATTTGGAGGAATTGGAGGTGAGATTTCAGCCTTGATTAATGAGCATTGTTTTGAATCTTTGGATGCTCCGGTTAGAAGAGTTGGTTCCCTTGATACGCCAGTACCTTTTGCTGTAGCCTTGGAAGAACAGTTCCTTCCTAAAAAACGGTTCGAAGAGACTATAATAGAATTAATTGCCTATTGATAATTTCTTGGGTGAAAGGTTAAAATTGCCTCCCGCAAAAAGCGTTGGTCCATATGGGTATAAATCTCGGTGGTTGTTATCGATTCATGTCCCAACATTTCTTGAATCGCCCGTAAATTCGCCCCGCCTTCTAATAGGTGTGTAGCAAAGGAATGCCGAAACGTATGCGGAGAGATATTTTTTTGCAAGCCGATGGATTCCGCCAATTGTTTGATTATAGTGAATATCATCACCCGTGTGAGGCGTTTCCCTCTTCGATTTAAAAACACAATTTGCTCATCGCCTTTGTATATATCGAGTTGTTTACGTTGATGTTCTACATACCACGTAATCTCCTTTTCAACGGATTTACTCATGGGAACTAAACGTTCCTTGTTTCCTTTTCCGATCACTCGAATATACCCTTCGTCGTAAAATAAATCCGATTGTTTCAGATTTACCAATTCACTGACACGTATGCCACAGCTGTATAAGGTTTCTAAGATCGCGCGGTTACGATGTCCCTCGGGTTTTGATACGTCTATGGCCGCAATTAATGCATCAATCTCCTCCATGTCGAGTACTTCCGGAAGTTTCCGACCAATTTTTGGTTGTTCCAACAGTTCACTCGGGTCGTTTTGTATGAGTTGCTCCAGGAGTAAAAATCCGAAAAACTGCTTGATTCCCGAGATAATTCTGGCCTGAGTTCTTGCGCTTAAGCCTAAATCATAGAGCAGTGAAACAAATTCCTTTAAGTCCTGATACGAAATGCTTGTTGGTGCGACCTTATTCGAAAGACAAAAATCACGTAATTTTATTAAGTCCTGTTGGTAGGCGAGACAAGAATTTTCTGAGAGCCCTTTTTCAATTCTCAAATATGAAATAAATTGCTTTGTTAATTGATCCCAGGTCACTGTTTAGTTCATTTACACCGAGTGTATTGCGGTATTTCAAAGTTACTAGAATAAGTGCTTGAATGGTAAAATTCCCTTATTTTTACCGCATGAAAATCGCGATCGTTAACGGCCCAAATTTAAATCTTCTCGGTACTCGAGAACCTGAGGTGTATGGCAATCAATCGTTTGAAGCGTTTTTCACTGCATTGACGGCTGATTTCTCAGATGAACTGTGTTATTTTCAGTCCAACATTGAAGGGGAGTTAATTGATTTCTTGCAACAATTTAAGGGCGATGGAATTCTGCTTAATGCCGGAGGTTATACGCATACCAGCGTGGCGATTCGGGATTGTATCGCTGCCATTGAAACTCCAGTTATCGAAGTGCACATTTCGAATGTAGCGTCGAGAGAATCGTTCCGTCACGAATCCTTATTAACACCAGTTTGTATTGGTTTGGTGATGGGCTTTGGTCTGGAGAGTTACCGCATGGCACTCGCTTATTTTACTACTCACTGAACCATTTCAAACATGGGGTGTACCCGATGGCAAATTAAATAGCCATGAAATACATTTTCTTATCCATTTTCAGTTTACATCTTGTTTTTAGTGCCGTTGCGCAAACCGGAAAACGCAAAGTTCAACTCGTAATTTTATTCGATACCTCGAATAGTATGGACGGGCTACTTAACCAAGCTAAAGCCAAGATTTGGGCGATTGTGAATGAAGTTGCTGCCTTAACGTATAGAGGTGCTTCGCCGGATTTAGAAATTGCCATGTACGATTATGGGAATCAATCCCTAAGTATTAAGGATAATTACATTCGACAACAATTGAATTTCACTAAAGATCTTGATTTGGTTTCTGAAAAACTATTTGGTTTAACAACCAATGGAGGAGATGAGTTTTGCGGTGCTGTAATTCAAAAATCATTAACTGATCTAAGTTGGTCGGCTGATAATGGCGATTTAAAATTAATTTACATCGCTGGGAATGAACCTTTTAATCAAGGGCCTATTTCCTACAAAGAGTCTTGTGCTTTGGCTAAAACAAAAGGTGTTTTGGTGAGTTCTATTTTCTGCGGTCCTTACGATGAGGGTGTTCGTACGTTTTGGCAAGATGGCGCAACCTGTTCCGGCGGAGATTTTTTCAATATCAACAGCGATCAGGCAATAACATATATTGCTACACCGTACGATTCCCTAATTCAAACGAATAACATAAAATTGAATGGCACCTATGTGTCTTATGGTTTTTCTGGTGCCGATAAAAAAATGAAACAATCGAAACAAGATGATAACGCAAAGACGTTAAACGAAGCCGTAATGGTGGAACGGGCGGTGGCCAAAGGAAGCACCTATTATTGGAATGGAGATTGGGATTTGGTAGATGCGGTTGCCGCCGATTCTACGGTATTAACTAAGTTGAAAGCGGAAGATAGAACGGATGAATTAAAAGGCAAGACTGATGAAGAAATAAAGGTGCTGGTTACGGAGAAAAGCAAGGAGCGCGAACGTGTTCAAAAGGAAATTTCTGAATTAAATCAAAAGAGACTTGCTTACATCGAAGAACAAACAAAAAACAGTAATTCAAAGCCGGATGATTTTGGAACCGCTGTTGCAAAAAGTATCCGAAAAAATGCCGTTCAACTTGGATTTGATGAAGGACAAAAAAATGAATGATATTCGGTATATTTGAAAAAAATAAGTAAAATGGCTTGGTTGAAGGAAGATAAAATCAATTACGTAAACATTGGTCTTATGGCAATCACTGCGGTGTTGTCCTTTTTCTTGCCTTTTGAAACCTTTTTATTCGCATATGCATTCCTAGGCCCCTTGCATTACCTTACTGAAATTAGTTGGTTGCATGATCGTCAATATTTTTCCAAGGGTAAATATGATTTTTTAATACTGCTCATTATTGGGGTATTTTTATCCATTGCTGCTTTTGCCAGTGATTTCAACTATGATTGGCAAATCTACACCGCATTTGTGGAATTAAACTTATTCGACAAGTTGTTGGTTTTTGCATTGTTCGCATCTGTCTTATTTGCCTTAGTTAAGCACATCGTTGTTAAGTTAGTTGCTATCGCGTTTTTATTTGTTTTTGTGTCGGGTTGGCTAAGTCCTGAAAATGCGGTCGAAAATGAACAAAGTACCATGATTTTTGCACTGACATCCTTAGTGCCCACCCTCATTCATGTCTATTTATTTACCGGATTATTCATGTTGTATGGAGCGCTTAGAGCGCGAAGTAAATCTGGCCTGTGGCAAATGGTGGGATTCGTCATCATTCCATTGTTGCTCGTGTTTGTGGCTCCAGTGAACCCATCGAATCAAACCATAACGCCTTACGGTAAAAACGCCTATTATGCCAACGGGAATGGATTTTTTATGACCAACGTCTCTATATTGAATCATTTTGAGCTTATCGATGAGCAATACATGACCAATAAACAGTACATAGATTCTTTTGTGAATAAAGCGGAGTCAGGATTTCCAGTGGCAGAGCAAAAACGGATTAATGATTCCCTAAAACAATCCTTGAATAAGCCCTATATCGTTGAAAATGCATCCAATTCCTATTACCAACAGGCCATTCCCCTTCGCTTTGCACTACCAACCAGCACGAAAGATTATTTTTGGGATTCAGTGTTCTTTTCTACGGTTGGTTTAATGCTAATGCGCTTTATTGCCTTTGCCTATCTCTATCACTATTTAAATTGGTTCAGTAAAACCGAGGTGATTCGCTGGCACAAGGTACCAAAGGTGCGTTTTATTGCCGTTATTGTCTTGTGGTTGGCCGCGGGCGGATTTTATATCTACGATTACGGCCTTGGTTTGAGTGTCCTCTTTTTCTTAAGCTTCACCCATGTGCTGCTGGAGTTCCCGTTAAATATCGTATCTATTGTCGGTATTGGTAAGGAAGCCTCTCAAATTTTCAAACACGGGTTTAAACCAGTAAAGTCGGATTCTTAGTTTTTATTGTTTCTATAAAGAGTTGTTCCTCGGCAGGGGAAATGAGTATTTCATCCCATTTGCCGTAGTGAACTATGAGTCCTTTCCATGAAGTGTTGATTTTTAATCCCGCATAAAGTCCTTTTTGAGGCTCAATTTTTCTAATTTCGGATAAGAGAATTTTCTTCTTGAAACCCATCATATGACAAACTAAATGGTTATCATCTACGGTGTAAAAGGTAGTAGTGAGAAGCGCATAAAACAAGAGACCGATTCCCAACCAAATGACCGCTAATGTGTAAAGGGCGCTATAATCGCCATCGGCGTGGACGATTCCAATGCCTACACCCGCATACACTACAAATATAAACCCCCAAATAATGGGAAAGGAGAAGTCTTTTTTCGATTCAAATCGAATTACCACGCAAAGAGCGGCTTATTGCCCATCAGTTCTTCTACGGCGTTTCGTATTTCTTCCATTCGATCATCTGATGTGTGGTGTTGTAAGGTTTCGTCAATGAACGATACAATGCGCAATATTTCTTCTCCGCTAACCCCTCGGGAGGTAATTGCGGGCGTTCCAATACGAATTCCGGAAGTTACGAATGGAGATTCCGTGTCAAATGGAACCATGTTCTTGTTCACGGTGATGTGTGTCTTCCCAAGTGCAATTTCAGCGTCTTTTCCTGTGATTCCTTTATTGCGAAGATCAATAAGCATGCTGTGATTGTTTGTACCACCAGATACTATATGATACCCAAGTTTCATGAGTTCATTGGCCATAATGGAAGCATTTGCCTGAACTTGAGTCATGTATGTAGTAAAAGAAGGATCAAGTGCTTCACCAAAGGCCACAGCTTTGGCAGCAATAACATGCTCCAACGGTCCTCCTTGGATTCCTGGGAAAACTGCAGCGTCAAGCAAGGCCGCCATAGATTTTGGATTTCCATTGTTCCATTTTAAACCGAACGGATTGTCGAAATTATGTCGCAACATGATGATGCCACCGCGTGGGCCACGTAGCGTTTTATGGGTAGTCGACGTAACAATATGACAATATTCCAAGGGGTCGTTCAATAACTTAGCAGCGATTAACCCTGCGGGGTGAGATATATCTGCCAGAACAAGGGCTCCAACTGCGTCTGCCACCTCACGAATGCGCTTGTAATCCCAATCTCTGGTGTAGGCAGAGGCGCCGCAAATGATCATTTTAGGGCGTTCCCGCATGGCAGTTTCCTCTAAGGATTGGTAATCGATTAACCCGGTTTCTTTGGATACTCCGTAGAAAAAAGGCTGATAAAGTTTACCCGAAAAATTAACCGGAGAACCGTGTGTGAGATGCCCTCCGTGGGCTAAGTCGAATCCTAGAATTTTGTCTCCGGGAGATAAACAAGCCAAAAATACCGCTGCGTTTGCTTGTGCACCTGAATGCGGTTGTACGTTTGCCCAGGTGGCGCCGAACAGTTGACATAAGCGATCAATTGCTAATTGTTCCACTTGATCTACAATTTCACAGCCTCCATAGTAGCGCTTTCCTGGTAACCCTTCCGCATACTTATTCGTGAGGACACTTCCCATCGCTTGCATTACCTGATCGCTTACGTAGTTTTCACTCGCAATTAATTCAATTCCAATAGTTTGGCGAACTCGTTCCGCTTCAATTAAGTTAAATACTGTTGTGTCCATCTGTTGAATATTCTTCATGTGTTATGATGCTTTTAATGCCTTGCATAAGCGAGGTGCTTGGTTTGAATCCCGTAAGACTAAACAATTTATCTGAACTACCAATGCGTCTTTCTACTTCGTAATCGTAGCGTTTTTTTGGGGCGTCTACATAGGTGATGTCGGATGAAGAAGAGGTTTCCTCAATAATAATTTCAGCAAGCCGGCTAATGGTCCACTCTTCTTCATTCGCTATATTCACAATGTGAAACCCCGTGGTCTGGAGCAAGCGAATACAGGCCTCAATTACGTCTTCAATGTAAGTAAAGTCCCGGGTTTGACGGCCATCGCCAAATACAGTCAGGGGAAGATTCACCGCTGCTTGTTCTAAAAACCTGGGAATTACCATTCTGTTGTCTTGACGTTCTCCGTACACATTAAAAAAGCGAAGTGCTACCGTATTTACCCCTTTTTCTTCAAAATGGCTTGCTAAATAGATTTCGTTGTATCGCTTGGCCATGGCGTAAGAGGTCCTCGGATCTACCAAGACTTCCTCACTTAAGGATGTTTTTTCTATGGCAGAGTGGCTGTAAATTCCACTCGTTGAGGCATACAAAAGTTGTTTGACCTTATGTTTGTGAATTCCTTCAATCACGTTGCGTGTACCAATGACCTCAACATCCATAGTTTCCACTGGATAGTCGGCCACAACGTCTACACCCAATACTGCGGCAAAATGGTACACCACATCGATGCCTTGCATCGCATCAATAACCAGTTCCTTGTCGCGAACATCACCTTCAATGAAGGAAATTTGTGCTTGAATGTAGTCGGGAATTTTATTTCCACGCAACAGGTTGTCGATAACCGTAACGGAGTGCTTTTCATTAACTAATCGTTCCACCAAGTGGCTGCCAATAAATCCCGCTCCGCCGGTAACTAACACATTCATATCAGCTTCTTTTTAACAAATATCTAAATTTTATCCCGATAATTAAAGGTATCGCTTAATCGAATGAAATTGGTGCGTAATTTCACCGAGTTCTTCATTCCAAATGTTTCCGTCTTTCAGGAGATCCAAGCGCACCCTTCCAGAGGCATGGTAAATTTGTTGGTCGGCCATATACAACCCCACGTGAGTAACTTTTCCGGAGGCATTTTGATAAAAAAATAAATCGGATTCTTGCGCCTCATTTAAGTCAACTTGTAGCCCTTCTTGCTGTTGTTGCGCGGCATCCCTCGGAAGATTTATTCCAAGCAGTCGATAATACAATTGTGTCAACCCCGAGCAATCAATGCCGAAAGATGTTTTTCCTCCCCAAAGGTATGGTACGTTTAAAAAGGACGAACGAAAGGATTCAGCATTCAATTCGCCTTCACGGTTTTCTCGTTGAAAAGCGTATTTTCCTATGCTGAAATCGGTATGATCCCCAATAAAACTTCCTGCCGGAGTCATTTGTGAACCCCAAGGGGTACTTAAAGTATCAGACAATTTTGTTTGTATTTGGCGTTCATCGTGCCATTTTCTCAGTTCTTTCTCCGAGATTCCAATCAGGTGGCGGCGATCTACGTAGCCTGTGTACCCGTCAGTTAAGGAAGTAATTTCAATCCAATGTGCTTTTTGATCTCGAATCTCAACGGTTTCACCAAAGGTTAATTGAGTGACCATTTCAGTACAATCCGAGGGTTCTTTTCTTACTGCACATACCGGAGCATGACAAAAGCCATATTGTTGTTGTGGCAAAAGTAACTGCATTTTGTATAATTGTGATACAAAGTTAACCAAGGGCTTGAATTATCGTTAATTTTGTTTGAATGAAAAACATGGAAAAGTTAATTCTGGTAACGAACGATGACAGTGTCAATGCAAAAGGAATTCAGTCATTGGTTAAAATTGCCTCTACATTAGGTCGAGTTGTAGTGGTGGCCCCGGACAAACCTCAATCTGGGATGGGGCATGCCATTACGTTAAGTGATCCGATTCGATTAAATCGAGTATGGATGTTTGGAGAGGTGGAAGCATATTCGTCGTCTGGAACTCCGGTAGATTGTGTCAAATTAGCGATCTACGAAGTGTTGGAGCGGAAACCAGACCTCGTGCTTTCGGGAATTAATCACGGGGAGAATTCCTCAACCAATGTCCTCTATTCGGGCACCATGTCTGCAGCCATAGAAGGCGCGATGGAAGGCCTACCCTCCATCGGATTTTCTCTTGCTGATTTTAGCTCAGAGGCAGATTTTATGCAATATGAAACGTATGTGAGCAGAATTATCAGCAAAGCCTTGGAAGAAGATTTCCCAAAATTTACATGTTTAAACGTGAACATCCCCAATGTACCTGCCTCGGATATTGCTGGAATCAAAGTGTGCACGCAAGCACATGCCTTTTGGGCGGATCGTTTTGACAAACGAGAGGATCAGTTTGGTCGGCCTTACTATTGGCTAACGGGTGAATTTGGCGAGGTTAATCCTCGAGAGGATTCAGATTTACATGCCTTAAACAGGGGATTTATTTCTATTGTCCCAACGCAATTTGACCTCACTAACTATCAAATACTGGACGAAATAAAAAATTGGTACACATGAAAATAAATCGCGCGTTACTTTCGGGATATGGAATTGGAGTTCTTTCTCCGTTAATTATGATACCCTTGGTGCTTTTCATTCTTTCCTTAGCGTATTCCTATGATTTCAAGTTCTTTTGGAATCAGTTTACTGATAATACACTCTACACCAGTAAGTATCTTTCCTTGGCTTGTATACCGAATTTAATTTGGTTTTACCTCTTTCTAAATCGCGAAGACTATTCAATCGCTCGAGGCATTATTCTTGCTACGCTCACCTTAGTTCCATTTGCTATTTATGCCAACTTCTTTTAATGTCAGATCAAAAGATTTTTATTATTTGTGGGGAAGCTTCTGGTGATTTACATGCTGCAAATTTAGTCCGATCCCTCAAGGCGATATCGCCAAATCTTCATGTGACAGGATGGGGTGGGGATCGTTTGGTTGCTGAGAATGTTACGGTGTTAAAGCACATTCGAGAGCTTTCCTTTATGGGATTTCTTGAGGTATTATTAAATATAGTCACCATCCTCAAGAATTTCCGCACCTGTAAGGAACATATTACAACATTTAATCCGGAGGTGCTTATTCTCGTGGATTTTCCTGGGTTTAATCTACGCATGGCTGAATGGGCCAAAAAGAAAGGAATTAAAGTGATCTATTATATTTCACCCCAACTGTGGGCATGGAAGCAAGGTCGAATTAAGAAAATTCAGGCATTTGTGGATGAGTTATACTGTATTCTCCCGTTTGAGAAAGCGTACTATGAGAAATTTAATGTGGCAGTGAAGTATTTTGGTCATCCCTTGTTGGATGAGGTTGCAAATTTTAAATCGCTACGCAAGGAGCCCTTACTTCACCAAAAACCGGTTCTAGCCTTATTGCCCGGAAGCCGCATGCAAGAGGTCAAACGAAAATTACCCATCATGTTGGAGGCGGCTAAATCTTTCCCAGATTATGAAATTATCGTAGCATGTTCCACTCAGATTCCTGAGGCATTTTATCATTCTTTTAGTGCATCTGATGTCCGTTTTCTTTTTGGAAAGACCTATGATATTTTAAATGTAGCATCAATCGCATACGTTACTTCAGGAACTGCTACCCTTGAAACGGCTCTTTTTAAGGTACCACAAGTGGTCTGTTACAAAAGCAGCGGTCTTTCTTTTTGGATTGCAAAACGCGTTGTGAAGATTAATTATATTTCGTTGGTTAATTTAATTCTGGACCGAAAACTGGTTGAAGAGTTAATACAAGGGGATTGTACCTCCGAAAAATTAGTATCGTCCCTGAATAAAATTGCAGATCCAAGCGAAATGCAGAATCAAATTACAGCAGGCTATGCAGAACTGTTGTCTTTATTGGGTGGGGAGGGAGCGAGCGATCGGATAGCAAAATCTTTGTATGAAACATTTTTGAAGGATAACAAGTAAGAGCATTCATGTTACTGAAATTTCTAATGGCACTCTTCGTTGGGTTCAGCATGTATTTTGCTCAAGCTCAGCCCATGCGCATTGGACTTTTCCCGAATCAAAAATTTACAAAAATTAAACTCGCCAACGCACTGAGTTCCTATTTCATCCTAGCGGATACGGTCTTTATTGGTGTAATGGATCATTTTTCATTTTGTGAGATTTCGAAAAGCTCTAATGGAAAGATGGATGTGGTATTTCAAGGAACAAAAATCAGCGGTGTAAAAGAGGTAAAGGTCATTGCTACACAACGTGAAAAATCCGTAGAGATATCGGGAATTTCACCGGGCATGAAAGCGCGTGCTTTTGAAGGGGATTTCCTTGTTCGTTCAGTTAATGGATGCTTGTTGGTGGTAAATCTAGTGGACTTAGAAACCTATTTAGAAGGGGTTGTGGAATCCGAGGCGGGTACGGGTCAGAAACTTGAATATTACAAAGTACAGGCAATTATCTCGAGAACCTTTGCCATGAAATCCAAGCAGAAACATGTAAAGGAAGGCTTTGATTTATGTAATCAGGTACATTGTCAAGCCTATTTGCACAAACGAAATGGTTCGCCCATCATTGATTCTGCCATCAAAGCGACCCGAGGTCAGATCATGATACAGCAAGACTCATCCTTCGCTCCGACCTATTTTAGTGCAAATTGCGGGGGGCAAACTTGCGAACCCAGTCATGTTTGGAATGCTTCTATCAGTGGCCTTTCTTCCTTTTGTGATACATTCTGTATCTATACCAAGCAGGCCACTTGGAAAAAACAGATTGCGCTTTCACAATGGAAAAGCTATCTCGTTGAAAAGTATCATTATCCAATAGACGATTCGATCAGTGCGGAACTGATGGTAAATTGGACGAGTACTACCCGGCCGGCCTTTTTGTTTCATCCGGGTTATGGCATCCCAATGAGGGATATCAGGGAGCACTTTAACTTAAAGTCCGCGTATTTTTCTGTGAGTTCAGATGGAACGATGGTTACCTTATCGGGTAAAGGCTATGGCCATGGGGTGGGATTGTGTCAAGAGGGGGCTATGAAAATGGCAAGATTGTCCTATGCGTATAACCAGATTTTGGGATTTTACTTCCCGTCGTATCAGTTGTCGCTTATTGCTTCGGATTCCCTTTTGGAATAATAACAAAAATCTCTTCGTCTTTTTGCTTGAAGTACTTGGTTGATCTCGCATAATGCTCGAGATATTGATTTTTTTTAAGGCGTTTTAAGGTGGCCCTGCTTTCAATGACTTTTTGTTGCATGATCATATTTTGTTCGGTCAATGCACTTCTTTTTCTTAAGTTGCTGATCATTGAAAAGACATCCATATCATCTAAAAACAAGAGATAACTCACAAAGAGGAATGAGGTAATGATGTACTTGTTTTTAAGGTATTTTGGAATTTTCACGTCTTAAAAATACGCAATCATTAAAAATGCCAATCGAGGGATTGGCATTTTTATTCATGAAACAATGTTAACAGCAATTCTTATTCTTGACAACTATTGAACGATTTCCTGTAAAATGTTGCAAATTCAGTGTCATCAATTAGGAACGGTTCAACCAAGGAAAGCAACTTACATGCCTCTTTCGGATTTTGGTTGTCTCTGGTTTTCATAAGTTCAGCCACTTTCATAGCGCCTAATTTCAAAACTTTCAGGTCGACATTAGAAAGGATGATTTCATTTCCTTGGTCATCTTTGTATTTTGAACCGTAGGCTGTTTTCTCATCTAAGTCAATAAACTTTTTCAATTTTTGTATTTCAGTCGTCCATTGCAGGGTAGATCCTTTCGTATCTTTTTTTAGATATTTGAAGTACCCTTGGAATAAACTCGCGCATACTGGGGCAGCACTCGTCTGGGTGTAAAAATCAATATATTCCACCAACTGATCATAGCTTTCTGGATTTGCTTTTGGATCAGCATCATAATGCACTGCAATGTTCTCGTTGAATAAGTATTGTTGGAGTTCATCTAAAAAACGCTGATGTTCATCATCCCCAATGACTCCGTTTTTATCAAGTTCCTTCGCGGCAGCAAACGCAGAAATACAATCTTCCATGGCGCTTTCAAACCGTGATTCAGGATTGCCTGTTTTAACTACTCCTAAATATCCTTTGGCAAGAAATAGGTTTGGGGTTGGATCATTCGCGAACTTCGGTTTAACCACATATTCGGATGATTTTTCAACAAGTTTAACATAATTAGGTGTCGGTTTTTGTGCATAAAGCGCTGCGAGTTCTGGAAAAACACTACGTACCGAAATAAAATCCTCAATTTCACCACTAACTTCATTTTCGTCTTCACCAGAAACGGCAACAACCGTTAAACCAATACTGTAATTACCTAACTTACTGAATGAAATTTTGATTTTTTCGCCAGTCAATGTTGTGCCTTTTACTACTTCCCATCCTTTTCCGGGCTCAGTCGATCCGTTTATGGTCCAAGTATATGTTTTTTTACCGTTTAGCGCTGATTTAAGGGTACTTTTAATTTCAACCGTATTTTCTGGTTTGATTTCACCATTCATTGCAGGTTCTACCAATCGCTTGTTGGCTGAAAAAGTGATGTCTTGTGCTAAAACGAGTGCAGAGGCAATAAGTAGCGTGAAGAAAAGTGGATATTTCATACAATAATAATTTCTAAGATAGTCCCAAATTTTATGCCGAAAATACAATTTAATTGTGACTTTTCATGAGTAGATTTAAGATTTCAATTGCAGCTTCGGAAAGTTTAGTGCCCGGACCATAGATTCCAAACACCCCTGAATCGAATAAGTAGTCGTAATCGTTTTTAGGTATTACGCCACCAACCACCACTATGATGTCTTTTCTCCCCAGTTCCGCTAATGCTTGAATAAGCGAAGGAACTAGTGTTTTATGCCCTGCTGCTAAGGATGAAACGCCCACCACGTGTACATCATTTTCAATGGCTTGTTTTGCAACTTCTTGAGGCGTTTGAAAAAGGGGCCCCATGTCAACATCAAAACCAATGTCTGCAAAGGCTGTGGCTATGATTTTAGCACCGCGGTCATGACCGTCTTGGCCCATTTTGGCTACGAGTATTCTTGGGCGCCTGCCCTCTAAGGTTGAAAAAGATTCACAACGTAATTGTGCATCTTTAAAGGTGGGATCTTTCATCGCAATGGATTTATATACGCCAGAAATGGTTTTTATGTGTGCCTCGTACCTTCCAAATACGTGCTCAAGCGCCAGTGAGATCTCTCCCAAGGTACAACGAGCAAGGGCGCATTCAATTGCGATTTCCAGGAGGTTTTCAGACGTCTTCGCCGCGGATTCTAATTTTTTTAATAGGGCGGAAGCTTTTGCCTGGTCACGGCTACTTTTTAATTGGTGCAGTTGGTCGATTTGTTGCAAGCGCACTTTGCTATTATCTACTTCTAATAATTCAATTTCAGTTTCTTCCGAGGATTGAAAGCGATTTACTCCAACAATAATTTCTTGTTCTGCATCAATTTTCGCTTGTTTTAAGGCGGCCGCTTCCTCGATTTTTAGTTTAGGAATGCCCTTGGAAATGGCCTTAGACATGCCGCCGATTTCCTCAATTTCAGCCATCAACGTCCGTGCCTCGGCAATAAGCTGATCTGTCAGGTATTCAATGTACTGACTCCCTCCAAAGGGATCGATGAACTGTGTTACTCCGGATTCTAATGCGATGAATAATTGGGTATTCCGTGCAATGCGCGCTGAAAAATCGGTAGGCAACGCAATGGCTTCATCCAATGAATTGGTATGCAGGGATTGAGTTCCGCCAAACACAGCGGCATATGCTTCAATCGTAGTGCGAGTGACGTTATTAAAGGGGTCTTGTTCGGTTAAGGACCAACCGGAAGTTTGACAATGAGCTCTAAGAATTTTAGACTTTTCGTTCTTCGGGTTAAATTCCGAAACGATTTCTGCCCAAAGTTCCCTTCCAGCGCGAAGCTTAGCTACTTCAATCGGAAAATTCATACCAATCGCCCAGAAAAAACTCAGTCTTGGAGCAAATTCGTCTATGCTGAGCCCCGCTTTAATTCCCGTTCGTATATACTCTAATCCGTCCGCCAAGGTAAAGGCTAATTCTTGCGCAGCAGTAGCGCCCGCCTCGTGCATGTGATACCCCGAGATAGAAATGCTATTGAACTTAGGCATGTTCATGGAAGTATACTTGAATATATCGGCAATAATGCGCATGGAGGGTTCGGGAGGGTAGATGTAGGTATTTCTAACCATAAATTCTTTGAGAATATCGTTTTGGATAGTCCCCGAAAGTTCGGATATCGCTACTCCTTGTTCCATGGCTGCTCCTATGTAGAATGCTAGAATAGGAATTACAGCCCCGTTCATTGTCATAGATACAGACATTTCGTGCAGAGGAATACCATCGAATAGCCGTTTCATGTCCTCAATAGAGTCAATAGCAACGCCCGCTTTACCTACGTCGCCAGTAACCCTCGGGTGATCTGAATCATACCCTCGGTGAGTAGGCAGATCGAAGGCAACAGACAATCCCTTCTGGCCTGCAGCAAGATTTTTTCTGTAGAAGGCATTGGATTCTTCCGCCGTCGAAAATCCTGCGTACTGACGGATGGTCCAAGGTCGGATCGTATACATGGAAGCGTAGGGACCTCGTCTGTAGGGCGCAAGGCCTGCATGTTGATGTTGAATTTCTATGGCCGGTGGAACCTCTGGAATCTCAATTCCATCAATGAGGTTAACCCGGGTGCTACCTGCGGCTGAATTCGTTAAATAGTGGATCCAATTCGACATGTTAGTTCGTTTCAAAAAATAAATATGGAAGTCCAAATGCACCAATTTCCGGCACTTTGCTCATGCGGTTCTCACCAGTGGTGTGCAGGTAATTTATTCCAATGAATCGGTCGCTTTGATCTTTTATTCTTTGGATTCTACAGGCAATGGTTGTTTCTACGGATGCTTTTAAACGGGCCTCAAACGCATCGGGCCACGCTAATGCCTCCCAAACTTTATTACAAAGTTGATGCACTAAGTATGTTGCGATATGGCTGCCCTTGATTAGCCCATGAAACCAATCTAAATGAGCTTCTTCCTTTAATAAGTGACCAATATTAACGGCCATTCTACGCGACAATGCGGTCGAATTTTCAGTGAACATGGCATCATATGGGGGAATACAGAGTTGATTTACACCGGCCACTAACGCGCAAAGAGCTTCGGAAGATTGCCGAATCTGATTCGTATGTAATTCTCCATGGGATTTATTTCTCCAACCGAGCCTCGCTCTGAGGGTGATTTTTATATCCATTCGATTGTGCTTTGTTAACAAGGCTTCACACAACCAGTGGAATGCGGTAATTTTTGCCGACTCAATTATAAAATTCTCTCCGACTGCCAATTCAATAACCAGAGGCGCGTTTTCTGGAAGAACTTTCAATTGCTGACGGAGTTCTTGGCAAACATACGAAAGTTCCTGCCATGCATTTGCACCGATCGCATGCATCGAAAAGCCATCGATACGTTGAACAGTATCGGAGTTTTGGCCTGTAAACTCTACCGTGAAATTTTTAGGGTTGTTTTCGCTAATCCATTGATTGATTGCAAGGAGTTCATCTGGATTTGAAACGATTATTCGGGTTTGTATGTATTCAAACATCACGCCCTTGAAAAGTTCGTTTAAGTCTGGAAGAAGATCCCAACACAGGAGTAGTCCTTGAGTTCCTTGGTTCAGATCTTTTAAGATTTCCAGGTTGCTTTCAATGGAATTGATGACCTTGTAAAAAGTAAAAAACGTCAGATCGGCATGATATTTCGACGAAAAATCAAAGGAGGGTAGGGAGGTGTTGTTGTCAGTAAACTCCCAATGCAACGCTTCAATTTCTGAGTGAAATGAACCTAATTCGCTTGATTTGAGTTCTTTTTTCAGTTGATTAACCCATTCTTCTTGTAGTGACATAGTTGAAATCTTGTCCCAAAGATACCATTCTTAGACATTTTATTGGAAACAAAAGATGGAAAGAAATCCGTATCTTTGTTATCCCTAATGAGATCTTACCTACTTATTGGCTCCGTGATTTGGTGCTTTGTCGCATGTTCGTTATCGGCAAACCAAGAGAAGTCCTTAAATCGAGCAATCATTCAATATCAAAACGCATTCAACAAGGAATTGACAATTCTAGAGGCATCACAAACCCATCCCTGTGTTATTGACGCCCATTTATCGGATACAGCGGGCTTAAAAAAAATGTTTATTCACCCTGAGGAATCCATCGATAATTTCTCGATTTTACACATTGAGAAGCAAGGGGAACAGATGAAGGTTAAGTTATCATTTGATTATCTATCTTCGAATAACCAGACGAATGCTACAAAAAAAATAATATATGCCTTATCTTCGAATCGAGGAGAATCTTGGTTCTTTTTAGAGGCAAAGCATCTTAAATATGTACCTTGTAATCGTTTTAAAAACCATTAAATGCAGCGAATAATATTAATCATACTGCTGATTTCAGGATATGCGTTGGGGCAAGGCTGGGCTCCCGCTGGTGGTCGTTCACGTGCCATGGGCGATGCCTCTGTAACCCTTCAGGATGTGTGGGCATACCATCATAATCCAGCAGCATTGGTTGGTGTCACTAAATTTGGCGTTGGCATTTCCTATGAAAACAGGTTTTTACTCAAAGAATTACAAACACAATCTGTTGCGCTTGCGGTGCCCTTAAAAAAAGGGGTGATCTCTGGAGGTGCGCAAAGTTTTGGATATGCTCAATTCAGAACCATAAAAGCAGGATTGGGTTACAGCCTTAAACTATCCGAGATTTTTGGATTGGGGGTTCAAATGAACCTGCATCAGTTTCGCATAGGTCAAGGATATGGGAATGCGATAAGAGCCACTGGTGAGGCGGGCATTTTAGCCCAGGTAAATCCAAAATGGCTTCTCGGGTTTTCTTTGGTGAATTTTTCTCGGGTTCAATTGAGTGCCTACGAAGAAGACCGACTGACCACAGTGATGCGCTTAGGGTCTTCCTACAGATTTTCAAACAAACTTTTGGTATGTGTGGAAGGCGAGAAACATGTCGACTTTCCTCTTCGGGGTAAAGCGGGATTGGAATATGCGCCTGTAGAAAACTTGTGCTTTCGATCCGGATTTTCTACCCAGCCCATTGAAATTAATGCGGGCTGTGGATATGCGTTCAAAGGGGTATATTTTCTTGATTTCGGATCTGCGTATACGCAGCAGCTCGGATGGTCACCCAATGTTTCATTTACCTACCGTTTGAAATGAAGCATTTCCTCGTAGTCCTTGGAAGTATTTTTTTTTCATGGAGTGGCTTGCTCGCACAAGATAAATCTGAAATTATTCAACAGCGCATTGAATTTATTTCTGAGCGGTTTCAATCTGAAAATATAGACTTAACCAACATCATTGAGCAATTGGATTTTTATTTTGAGCATCCGATCAATTTGAATTATACCGATGGCCTAGAATTGGAGGAGCTGGGTTTACTTACCACAGTTCAAATCAGTGATTTGGTTCTGCATCGCAAGTTATTCGGCAAGTTCATTTCCATTTATGAACTGCAAAGTTTAAGTTATTGGGATCTAGAGACCATACAGTTAGTTCGGCCTTTTATTCGAGTAGATGACAAATTAGATAATATACACATTACATTAAAGGAGGCTCTTGAACAGGGAAAATATGAGGTGTTTTTTAGATATCAACCAACGGTAGAGCGAAAACAAGGCTATAACAAGGTTCCAGATTCAATCCTTCAAACCAGTAATAATTATTACTACGGGAGTAGCGATCGACTTTACACCCGCTGGCGTTATACCTATAAAACGAATATCAGCATTGGTGTAACTGCAGAAAAAGACGCTGGAGAACAATTTTTTCGAGGTGCTCAAAAAAATGGGTTCGATTTTTACTCGGCCCATGTTTTTTTCAAAGGAGGGAAATATGTGCGAGGGGTAGCTTTAGGAGATTATCAGGTTCAAATCGGTCAAGGTGTTGGATTTTGGTCAAGTTATGCTTTTGGCAAAACGGCGGATATTGCCACAGCTAAACGAACGGCTATTCCACTGCGGGCTTATACCTCGGTAGATGAAAGTAGATTCATGCGCGGAGCGGCCATTGAGTTGGGGTATAAGAATTTAGGCTTACTCTTATTCTCTTCCAGTAAGAAAGTAGATGCCAGTTCGATTGCCGATTCTACGGTGGATGATTTGGAGTTTATTTCAACGCTCGATTTATCAGGATTGCACCGCACCAATCGCGAAATATCCAAAATGAATGGCCTTCGAGAAAATATTCTTGGGGCGAACCTCAGCCTAAAAAAAGGCCTTTTTAAGGTAGGATTATCCGGCGTCTATCAGGGATATGATAAGCCTTATATAAAAGATGTAAAAGTCTACAATCAATTTGACTTTCGGGGTCAGCATCATGTAAACACAGGCCTAGATTACTCTTACAACTACAAGAATATTGCCTTGTTTGGTGAAGTTTCTAAAGCCTTTAACGAGCAATTAACCTCTTGGAACTCGGGTTGGGCAATGATGCATGGCGCCCTAATCTCATTAGATTCTAAGGTGAGTATGGGGTTGATTTACCGGGATTATCAACGGGATTTTCATTCGTTTTATAATGCGGGATTCTCAGAGGGTAGCAATACTCAAAACGAAAAAGGATTGTATGCCGGATTGAAAATGAAGTTTAATCCTGCGTGGAGCTTGAATGCATACATGGATGTTTTTAAGTTTCCTTGGATGAAATTTGGGGTAGATGCCCCGAGTCAAGGACATGAGTTTTTGATTCAACCGGTCTATAAGCCAAATAAAATATTTGAGATTTATTTCAGGTTTAGACAGCAATTGCGAGAGAGAAATAGTGCTGTGTATGCGGGAGCCGTAACGCCAATTGAAGCATTTGTTCAGCGTAATTATCGTTTAAATCTTTCCTATGTGATCAGTGAGGCGTTCACCTTTAAAAGTAGGATAGAATTTCTCACCATTAATAGCCAAAGCAAAGGGTTTCAACAAGGAATGCTCATTACACAAGATTTACTTTGGAAACCGAAAAGTTCACCCATAGACTTAGCCATTAGGTATGCTTTATTTGATACGGATGGATACGATACCCGTATCTATTCTTTTGAGAACAATGCCTTGTATGTGTTCGCAGTTCCGGCATACTACAACCAAGGAAGCCGCGCGTATGTGTTGTTAAGGTATTCGTTTTTAAGGCATTGTGATCTTTGGATTCGATACGGGGTGTTTCTATATAACAATAGATTTGTAATCAGTTCAGGGGCTGAACAGATTAACGGCAGTCGAAAATCCGACCTTGTAATTCAATTGAGAATTTCTTTGTAAATTTTTTTTGTTACGTATTTAGAAGATGTGCGTTATCCAAAATAACAGGACTGCAAGCCTGTATTGTTTAACCATAAATCTAAGTAATTATGTCAGCCTCTCTCCTTTATTTCGACAGGTTTGGAAAACCTGAAGATGAATTAGCAATTATTGAACGTGCAAAACGTAATCCTGAGTATTTTGCACCTTTGTACAGAAAATATCACGAGGCAATTTTTAGATACGTAATCAAGCGTGTCGATGAAGAAGAATCGGCGTATGATATTACGTCTTGTGTCTTTATCAAGGCATTAACGAATTTGCCAAAGTATGAGTATCGTGGAATTCCATTTTCTTCTTGGTTGTTCCGAATTGCGAAGAGCGAGTTGTACCAATCGTTTCGAGACAAAAAAGCGCGCCGGACAGTGAGTATCGATTCCATGCAAATCGGAAAGGTTATGGAGGAATTTCAAATTGATGAATCTGAACATAAGCGTGAAGTGCTCTTGAAGGTATTGCCTCTGCTAAAGGAAAGTCAGTTGCAACTGATTGAAATGCGCTTTTTCGAGAAACGATCTTTTCGAGAAATGGGGGAAATTTTGGCCTTAACCGAAAACAATGCAAAAGTTAAAACCTTTCGAGCATTGATTAAACTCAAGGAACTGTATTCAAAAAATAATAACATCAAAAATTAACGGTATGATTAAACTTCTAATTGACAGACAGTTGCCATCAAGTGAATCCATTGCTGCACGTCGAAATTTCAATGAAATTCTACAGAGTTTACCGAAGAAAAAAACAATAAATAGCCCCTGGTTTT
Source organism: Flavobacteriales bacterium UBA958 (assembly GCA_002293045.1). Taxonomy (GTDB): domain Bacteria; phylum Bacteroidota; class Bacteroidia; order Flavobacteriales_D; family Crocinitomicaceae; genus UBA952. The sequence continues at coordinate 35,099 of DBCM01000129.1, forward strand.
ATGGGGCTATTGGCGTTTCTTCGATTTTATTTTTAATTCTTTTAAACTTTTTTGTATAGAAAAACACTTACTTTTATTATCTTAGCGACATGAGTAGATGTTGCATGAAATTCATAGCCATTATTTTGGTATCTTCAAGCGTTGTTGCTTCTGCGCAACGCATTAATTTTAACACTCAAAAAAACTGGTCGCTCAACAAAAAAGAGCTCTTAATCAGCTTTGGTCCAACTCAGTTTTTGGGGGATCTTGGAGGAGCAAATTCGTCCAATTATGACTACTCTTTAAAAGATTGGGATTGGCAAGCCCTGGGCGGAAATGCCGGAATTGGATATCGATTTCGTTTTCACCCAAAGTTCGCTACAACCAGCAACTTGAGTTACCTCATGTTGCGTGGGGATGATAAATACTCTGAAGAGAATATTCGATTCCAGAGAAATTTGCATTTCCGAACCCACATGATTGAATTTCAGCAGCGTTTTGAGTTTATTTTATTTTCTGTTGAAAAGTTTTCTCCGGCATATAACCTCCCAGGGGCACGAGGAGGAAAACGTAGGAACCAACAATACTATGTCTTTGGTGGAGTAGGTGCTTCTTTTTTTATTCCTCAAGCGAAGTATCAAGACAGTTGGGTTGCCTTACGTCCATTGAAAACTGAAGGACAAGCCAAACCTTATTCACCCATCGCGTTCACCGTGCCAGCCGGCTTTGGATTTAGAGTAGGTTTGGGGGCTCAATGGAGAATTGGATTGGAAGCTACATACAATATGGTTTTCTCAGATTACGTGGATGATGTTTCCACTGTATATGCGGACCCAAGCAGTTTTTCAGATCCTGCGGGTGCGTACTTATCGAATCCTTCGGATCCTGCTATAACCGTAGGAGTGCCTAACGGCAGCGTAGGCGGGTTCAATTGGTTTGGAGCGGGATACCAACGCGGCGACAACAAACAACGAGATTCTTACTACCGATTAAACGTTGTGTTAGCCAAAAACTTAACCTATAAAGATTACGGGCGCCAACGCATCAAAACTACAGGAGTTAAGCCCTCAGGCAAGAAAATTCAATAAAACGAATGTATCGTTTTTTTCGGTCTATTTTATTTCTGCTATCCCCAGAGCGTGCACACTACCTATCAGTAGCCTTAATCAAAGGAGTTCAGCGCATTCCATTTTTAAAAAAAATCATCCATGCGAAGGCTGATGTTGCGCTATTAAAAACGAGTCTATTTGGTTTGGATTTTTCAAATCCTATCGGTTTAGCCGCTGGCTTTGATAAAGACGCACAGTGCTTTGAATCGATGGGGAAATTAGGGTTTGGTTTTGTGGAAATAGGAACGGTGACACCACTACCCCAAGCAGGTAACCCCAAACCCAGGTTGTTTCGTTTAAAATCAGACCACGCCATCATCAATCGAATGGGGTTTAATAATGATGGAGTAATTAATGTGGCAGCAAGGCTAGCACTCAGAGATAAGACCTCAAACTTAATAATTGGAGGAAATATTGGTAAAAACAAATGGACCCCGAATGAAAAAGCTACCGACGATTATTTGAAGGTGTTCAATGAATTATATGAGCATGTAGATTATTTTGCGGTAAATGTTTCTTCGCCCAACACCGAAAATTTAAGGGCGCTACAGGATAAAGAACCCTTATTGAACTTGTTGAGTGCACTCAAAATTCGTAATGTTGAGCTTGGTTCTCCAAAACCAATCTTACTTAAAATTGCTCCTGATTTATCCAATGATCAACTGGATGATATTGTAGAAATAGCGCGATCTTTACCCTTAGATGGAATAATTGCAACAAATACAACCATTAGTAGAAAGGAGCTCACTACCCCATCGGATGTAGTTACACGAATGGGTGCCGGTGGACTTTCCGGTAAGCCGCTCACTGCGCGCTCTACAGAAGTTATTCGCTACCTACATGATCGATTGGGAGAGGCAATACCTATCATCGGAGTAGGTGGCATTCATACGAAAGAAGATGCATTAGAGAAATTAGACGCAGGGGCTTCCTTGATTCAACTGTATACAGGATTTATTTATGAAGGTCCTGCATTAATTGAAGACATTAAACAAGCGTTAATTGCCCGTGGATAATAAGCGTGTTCATATAACGGAATGCCCGCGCGATGCCATGCAAGGAATTCAAGCGTTTATCCCTATTGATTTGAAAGTAGCGTATTTAAATGCACTTCTGCGCTGTGGATTTGACCGCCTAGATTTCGGAAGCTTCGTTTCCCCTAAAGCCATTCCTCAACTCGTGGATACCTCAGAGGTAGTGGGACAGTTAATTGATTCCGATACGCAGTTGTTAGCAATTATAGCAAACGAAAAAGGAATGGATCAGGCACTAAGTTTTGAACGGATTTCATTGCTTGGATTTCCATTTTCCATTTCAGAACAGTTTCAGTTGCGCAATACGAATTCGAGCATTCAAGCATCAAAAGTTCGATTGTCGCGGATGGTAACAGAAATTCATTCGGCGAAACGGGAGCTCATGCTATACCTTTCAATGGGTTTTGGCAATCCATACGGAGATCCATGGTCGGTTCAATTAATCCTAGATTACGCGAAGGAATTGCATGAGGAGTTAGGGATTACTCACATCGCACTTTCTGATACCATAGGTGCTGCCACGCCCGAGGTCTTAAAGGACGTTTTTGAAGCGGTTTCCACCAATTTACCCTCGATAGAAATTGGAGTACATCTACATACGGTTCCCAATAACGCTACTAAGCTGATTGAGTCAGCCATGAGCGCGGGATGCCGCCATTTCGATAGCGCAATGATGGGAATTGGGGGGTGTCCAATGGCTACCGATGTTTTAACAGGAAATTTAGCAACTGAAACCTTGATTGATTTTTGCGTTAAACATCAGATAAACACAGGAATCAATATGGAGGCAATCTCCCAGGCCCAAGAAAAAGCAGCGTCAATTTTTAATTTTTATCATTAAATGGAACCAAAAAAGCAGGATGTCCCAAAAGGCGGATTTAAAGCAAAAAAAACCTTGATTTTTGGAATAGCGACCTTAATTTTATTGGTTTCGCTATCGGTTCTTTGGTTTTGTAAATCAAATAATCCTCCGAAAACAAGCGCTAAAAAATTAGATAAGAAGGAGATTTTCACCGATTTTTCCTTAAATACATTTAGTAGTGATGTAGAGTCAAAGCTCTTGGCAGAACTGCGGATTTGTGATACTGCGCGTGTGGGAGATGAATTTGGCGCTTGTTCACCAAAATATTTTAAGTTTTTTAAATTGAGTAAAAACAAACCCCTTCGTGATGGGTTCATGCTCTTAATTAATGGAATTGCGTTTCAAGACCCTGAAGCTAAGTTTCCAATACGAAGGTTGTTGATTTTTGAGCGTGAAGGAGGTAAGCTTGTGGCGGTGAATAAGTTCAAAGGAAATTTAATTGAAACTCGAGAAGTGGAAGGCTCACCGTATCAAGACATTTTGATTCGCTTTAAGCTGGATCAATATAATGAAAAGTATCACGTGCTATATACGTGGAATAAGAACCGATATCAATTAAAGCAATGTGAAAAATTGGTCTATTGGGATGAGACTAAAATGAAGTTTGTAGGGGGATCAGTGTTAGCCTCTAAGATGGATTCTGTTTCTCGCGAGGTAGAGAAAATCCTCGTTGATGAAAACCTGGTATTTTAGAAACCCTCGATTGCTCCCAATCCAAATAACGCAAAGTCCAATTTACTGGGGTCTTCCGGTATAAGTTCTTTAGCAAATTCATACAACAATTGACTACTTTTCCAATCGTTTTGCGTGCGTTCCAATATCCCTAGCTTTCTGGCGATATTTCCTGTATGAACGTCCAGTGGAATGTGTAGATCCTTTGGAGAAAGGGTGTTCCATATACCAAAGTCCACTCCTTTTGCATTTGAACGGACCATCCACCTCAAGTACATGTTAAGACGTTTACATGCGCTATTAATCATTGGATTTGAAAGATGCTTTGTGCTTCGTGCTTGATGCGGGGTTTTAAGCATGGCTTCTCGAAAGTTGCTTATGGCAACATCAATTCCTTCGGATGCTGTTTTTTTAAAGGAAGCTTCTAATCCATCGGCTTCATAAATTCTTCTAAGGGCCTGAATGAAAAAGCCCAAATCTGCTCCTGAAAAGGTACGATGTACGAATTTTAAGGTTCGATGGGCCTCAAAGTTCATTACATAATCATAGGGAGATTCGCCAAAGATTGTCACGAGCTGGTTTCCACTCTTAATAATAGATTTTCGATTTCCCCATGCGATTGTCGCAACTAAAAGGCCAATGATTTCAATGTCTTCTTTGCGTTTGAATTGATGAGGAATAGATATCGGGTCATCCGCAATGAAACTTAGACTTTCAAATTGTTCAGCCTTAAGAAGAAGGAATTCGTTGAGTTCGTATGGGGTCATACCATCTTTCCGTCCTGCATACGAAGCATCCGGTCGGCTTGTTGAGCGAGTTCTTGGTTATGGGTTACTATAACGAAACTCTGGTTTAATTCCTCCCGAAGTTTAAAGAATAGCTCATGCAATTCATTCGCATTTTTAGAATCTAGATTTCCAGAAGGTTCATCAGCAAATACGATATTTGGTTGATTTACTAAGGCTCTACACACGGCAATACGCTGTTGCTCGCCTCCTGAAATTTCATTGGGCCTATGACTTGCACGGTCTTGAAGTCCTACTTTTTCCAAGAGTAAATACGCTTTTTCACGTGCCTCCTTTTTAGAAATCCCCTGAATCATCGCCGGAATCATGATGTTTTCTATGGCATCAAATTCTGGGAGTAGCTGATGGAATTGAAATACAAATCCAATTTTTTGGTTCCTGAATTTTGCTAGTTCACGTTGCGATAAGCTAAATGGGTTAACTCCATCAATGGTGAACGTGCCTTCGTCTGGTCGGTCAAGGGTTCCTAATATTTGCAATAAGGTTGTTTTTCCTGCACCTGATGAACCAACAATAGAAACAATCTCCCCAGCATTCACTTCAAGCGAAATGCCTTTGAGTATTTCGAGTTCACCGTATTTTTTTGTGAGGTTTACTGCGTTAAGCATTATTGTCTAAATGTAAGTCATGACCCATTCGATCACGTTTAGTTTTTAAATAGGCGTGATTATGCGCATTTCCTGGTACTTCTAATGCCACATTTTCAACAATTTCGAGTCCATATCCAATTAATCCCGTACGTTTTTTAGGGTTATTTGACATCAATCGCATCTTTGAAATGCCTAATTCTCGCAACATTTGGGCGCCAACTCCATAATCTCGTTCATCGGCTTTGAATCCAAGTTCGATGTTCGCTTCAATGGTGTCCATGCCTTGTTCTTGCAATTTATATGCTTTTAATTTGTTTGAAAGACCAATTCCTCTTCCTTCCTGATTCATGTACACAATCACACCTTTTCCTTCCGTTTCAATCATCTCCATCGCTTTGTGCAATTGAGGTCCACAATCACAGCGACAAGAGCCGAAAATATCTCCAGTTAAACAGGATGAATGAACCCGAACTAACACCGGTTCGTCTTTTTCCCAAGTTCCTTTTACGAGCACTAAGTGATCGTGATCGGTGTTTTTATCTTTAAAGGCGTGCAATTGAAAATCACCAAAGGTTGTTGGCAGATTGACATCCACGATGGGTTCCACATGGGTTTCATGGGCAATTCGGTACTTGATTAGTTCCTCAATGCTGATGATTTTAAGATCAAATCGTTTGGCGATTTCAATCAATTGAGGAAGCCTTGCCATTGATCCATCCTCGTTTAAAATTTCTACAATTACTCCGGCTTCTTCAAACCCAGCCATTCTGGAAAGATCAACCGCCGCTTCTGTATGACCGGCACGTCTTAATACACCGCCCTTCTTTGCACGTAAAGGAAAGATATGACCCGGTTTTCCAAGTTCCTCTGGACGTGTGTTTTCATCAATTAAGGCTAAGATTGTTTTGGAACGATCACTGGCGGATATTCCAGTGGTGCACCCATGACCAATTAAGTCGATGCTTACCGTAAATGGTGTTTCATATGCCGCAGAATTATTGCGAACCATCATTTCTAAGCCTAACTCATCGCAGCGCTCTTCGCTCAACGGAGCACAAATTAATCCCCTTCCGTGTGTTGCCATGAAATTAACCACTTCTGTGGATGCATTTCTTGCTGCTGTTAAAAAGTCGCCTTCATTTTCTCGATCTTCATCGTCCACAACGATGATTACTTTACCATTACGAATTTCTTCTATGGCCTCCTCAATGGTATTCAATGGATATGACATTATGCGTTTTGGGGTATGTGTTTAAGTGTTTCAAGTAGGTAAGACCAAAATTTTTGAACGGAAGATATTTGTACTTTTTCATCAGGCGAATGCGCTGCTCGGATGTTTGGTCCGAAGGAGATCATTTCAACTCCTGGTAGATGTTTACCAAGAATGCCACATTCTAATCCGGCATGACAAGCTTTTACATGGGGTGCTTCATGAAATAGTTCCTTGTAAAGATTCTCCATCACGGTGAGGATGCTTGAATTTCGGTTCGGTTCCCAGCCGGGATAATCGCCTCCTTGTTCAACGGTGGCACCCATATTCTCGAATGCTGATCGGATGGCCATGCTCACTTCTGACTTCGTGCTTTCTACGGAACTGCGTTGGAGAGATTGAGTTGTGAACGCTCCTTCATGGATTATAACGCGTGCCAAACTGGAAGAGGCTTCCACAAGGTCCTTAATTTGCGGACTCATTCGAAATACGCCGTTATGGACCGCACATAAGGTATTTAAGATCTTTGTGCAATCCGTATCAGACATGGCATCTCCACTGCTTACAACCGATTCAATCTCGAACATATGTTCCGGTTCAATGCTGCTGTATTCTTGTTTAATGTGTGCAATAGTTTGAAGTAGTTTTTCTTTTGCTTCCTCACTATTCGCGACAGCTATTCTACATGTGGCTTCTCGCGGGATCGCATTGCGTAGACTTCCTCCGTCGAAGGAAATCAATTGAATGGGGGTTGTTTGTTTCAATTCCCAGAGCAATCGAGCCATCCACTTATTGGCATTTCCACGCCCTTTATCGATGTCCATTCCCGAGTGTCCTCCAAGTAATCCGCGGAGTTTAATTTTCAGAACTTCCCAACCCTGATGGATGGATGTTTCTTGGTATGAATAGCTGGTGTTCGTGTCAATACCGCCTGCACAACCAATCGAAAGCTCATCGTCATCTTCGGTATCTAGATTCAGTAAGATTTTACCTTGAAGTAATGAACCATCCAATTCTTTGGCTCCGGTCATTCCTGTTTCTTCATCGATAGTAAATAGGGCTTCTAGGGCAGGGTGAACGATCTCCTTGGATTGAAGTAAGGCCATGATTGCTGCAACACCTATGCCATTATCTGCACCTAAGGTGGTTCCTTCAGCCAATACCCAGTCCCCGTCAATGCGCATTTTTATACCTTCTTGATCAAAATCAAATACGGTAGTTTCATTTTTCTGATGCACCATATCCAAATGGGATTGAAGGATAACGGTAACTCGATCTTCCATGCCAGCCGTCGCTGGTTTCTTGATGATCACATTCCCGATCGCGTCTTCTAGTGTTTCCAAGCCAAGACCTTGACCAAAATCGATCATGAATTTACGGATACGCGCTTCTTTTTTTGATGGACGTGGAACTGCGTTTAGGCCTGCAAACGAACGCCAAAGGGCCGTAGGTTCTAAGTGATGAATAGCCATGGTTATGGAAATTTAGGAAATTGTTGAAAATCAGGATCACGTTTTTCTA
>DBCM01000129.1:43036-83005 GCA_002293045.1 Flavobacteriales bacterium UBA958
GTTTTACACCATTCTACGGTAGTATTCTCGAGTTCTGTTAGGGGTACTACTTTATTTACCATGCCCATTTTTTCCGCTTCTTCCGCTGTATATTGGTTACATAAAAACCAAATTTCTCGTGCTTTCTTCTGCCCGACGTGTCGCGCAAGGTAGGAAGAACCAAACCCACCATCAAAGCTTCCAACTTTCGGACCCGTTTGACCAAATCGAGCATTTTCAGAGGCAATGGTTAGGTCGCATACTACATGAAGAACGTGACCACCGCCAATTGCATAGCCATTCACCATGGCAATTACAGGCTTAGGCAACGAGCGAATGGCTTTGTGGATATCAAGCACATTCAATCGAGGCACGCCGTTTTCGGAGATATATCCTCCAATTCCTTTAACGTTCTGATCCCCTCCTGAACAAAAGGCTTTATCGCCAGCTCCAGTGAGCACCACAACGCTGATGTCATTGTGTTCCCTACATATGTGTAAGGCATCTAGAATCTCCATATTGGTTTCTGGGCGAAACGCATTGTAAACTTCCGGTCTATTGATGGTAATTTTTGCAATTCCTTCAAAAAACTCAAAATGAATATCCGTATATGATTTAATTGAAACCCAAGCTCGCATGACGTTATTTTTTACAAAGGTAATAACAATCAACGAGGGGGAGAGTTTTGGAAACGGGTTAATTTAACTAATGTACAATGAATTTTTCGATACGGTCGGTACCTAGAATCTGAAGGAAATAAATGCCAGGTAATAAATCCAAGTCATAGGAAATGTTAGGTTCGTAAGTAAACGATTGTAATTCGCCGAGGGCGTTAAATAACCTAATGACAGCGTTATAGGGCCATGAAAGCTGAAGTTGAAATTTTCCAGAATTCGGATTAGGCAGTATTTTGAATTCGAAAGATTCGCTCTCTTCAAGGTTCAAAGGGCCATTGCATTTGGGGGTTTTGAGCGTTAGGAAATTGGTCGCACTCGGGGTTGGGTTATCCGTGACATAACCTGTAAACCGCGTAAAAAATTTATTGGATATGGAAGTGACGGTATTCGTTTGAAGCATATTGCAAGAGGTAAAACACGGGTTAGATCCGCTGTTGTTCATGTGCGCCCACCAAATTTCGGGTTGTTTTGGCCAATAAGGAGTAAAGGCGTTTTGCATGTGGATCCCTCCCCACAAGATGCCACCGTTGGGATGCTCTTTTATCACTCTTCCTTCGCCATAATAATCGGTGTAACGTTTTGACCATAGCACATTGCCTAAAGCATCTGTTTTCATGAAAAAAGGTTTATTTCCAGGAGTAACATAGTTTACTTCATCGTAATAGTACCCGGTCAGGTAAACTTCGTCGTTCGCTGTAATAATGGCATCCTCAAAAAATTGTTCGTTGTCCGTATTCTCCACTTTGTAGTCTTTTGACCACAAGAGCGTCCCATTTAAATCAACATTGGTTAGGGTTACAGCATAATCGTTATTAAAGATTGCCTGCCCGCACAGCAACAGTGTTTGGTCGCTTTTTTGAAGTATTTTTAGGATTTTTCCTGCAGGGGCAACATAGGTTTTTGCCCAAACAAGGGTTCCGTTGGAATTCAATTTCATGAGAAGCAAGCCGCCCGAGGTGGTGGTGGTTCCTCCAAGGTAAATCTCATCATTGGGTGTGATGTAAAGGCTGTAAACGGATTGTTGTCCAGAATTACTACCATAGGATTTTGTCCAAACCGTATCGCCTTGTGCGTTCAAGCGAACAATGAACGTCTTTAAGTTGTAGGTGGTGTGGTAATAGTAGCCCACGCAAAGACGGTCTCCGTTGGACATGGTCCCACCTGCATAAGCGATGTCATTTCCGTCGTTAATGAGGTTGCCAAAAGATCTTCCCCACAAAAACTGTCCATCCTCTGTGGCTTCAGCAACCCAAAAATCGGCTTTACAAACTCCGTTGCACAACAGCCCAGTTCCTCTTCCGCTTAATAACAAATTGCCTTCAGGGGTCCGTGCAATGGAATTGATTTCTTCGTAATTGGTAGATTTTGAATAAACCAAGTTTCCACCTTGATCATAGCGGCTTAAGGTGCCAATTTCGGCTACCGTTCCTCCACCCAAAGGCGATCTTTTGAGAAATCCTGCCGTGAACAGATCGTGGTTGTTATTAAAAACTGCATCGTTGACATAATCCTGTGCGCTACCATATGCCAGAGTGTCAATGCCGTATAAACCATTAATGCCTTGCGCAGATATCCTCAAAACCCCGAGGAGTGCAACTAAAAAAAGTGATTTTTTCATGGAAGTTGTTTTAAGATAAGCTCTTTGATTCCTGCGACCAATTCGTCAAGGTCCTCAAACCTTGGGTACACATTGGGTGTAACTCGAATACCATTGACTTTTTCATATCTAAAATCTTCTGGAATTACAGAATAATCCAAGGATGGGATATAATTTGCAGCGTGCGCCAAAGGATTCAGGGGAGCGGAAGCCAACACTCCACCGGCTAATGCGGCGGATTGTTGAATGAAATTTCTCCTGCTTGACATTGTAAATCTTTCCAATGAAGATATAAATTTTTACTTTACGATGAATTCATCGGCAAAAATCCACGGAGTGTTTCCTTCCCCGGGCAGCCCGGGAGGTATGGATTCAAGGCCTTTCACGGTTAGCAAAAGGGATTGTGTTTTTTTTCGGTACGTTATCGATGTGCGTTCAGCCGTAATCTTAAACGTTTTCCGTTGGTTACGGTCGGTTAAAATAGCCACTTCCTCAGGTAAGTGAATCCATGAGGAGGGCTCTTGTAAAAAACCTAATTCCAGACCTCTTATCTTGGTTTTTTTTCCTAAATCTATGCGTATTGTTACTGAATTGGTATCAAAGCCAACCCATTGATAGCCCCTCCAAGGACGTGCTCCAAATTGACCGTCTACGAGGGTTAAATCACCCGAATCATAGCGACTGTTAGGCGGCGTTATGTACGTAACCTGTGCGCCCAATCCTTGGTGAGAAATTATCCTTAGCGAATCCGCGCAACAGGGAGAGAAAAAGGTCAAATTATGCGCTGCTGTGTTTTTAGTAGTACGTTCAAAAGCAATCGTTTTATTATGGTCCAACCAAACGCCATCATGACCATCATTAGCGCTTACTACCACGGATTCATTGGTATCTTTAAATTCAAATCCAAGGGATATTCCATCAGGTGTTCGATTAAATTTGAAGCTAGGTTTCATAAAACTTAGCGAAACATACGTGTCTAAGATTGAACCCATTAGTCTGGGGATATGAAATGTTTTTAGCACACCTTCAAAGGCTTTATACGGCGCTTTCGTTCCGCCCCATAGTGTTTGACTTAAGGCAATAGCCCTTGGGTAGGTCATGTAGGTAAGTTGTTCGAAGCTTGGGATATACTCGGTCCAAAGGTTCGCTTGGCCCCCAAGGATGTACTGTGCCTCTTGATCTTTCAGTCCTTCAGGGATCGGATTAAATTCATACACTTTTTCAAGGGGCGTGTACCCTCCGATGGCTAAGGGTTCTGAAACTGATTTTCCTTGATAATGATCAAAATAACAATGAGACCCAGGACTCATAACCACAAAATGTCCTTGTTTGGCAGCAGCAATACCGCCTTCTGTTCCACGCCAAGACATAACTGCAGCACCCGAGGTTAGACCTCCTTCAAGAATTTCATCCCATCCAATTAATTTGCGGTTTTGGGCTTGTAGGTATTGATCCATTTGACCGATAAAATAACTTTGAAGTTCGTGTTCGTCGGCTAAGGCAAGGGTTTTAATGGTGGCTTGACACCTTGGGCATTGTTTCCAGCGGGTCTTTGGTACTTCGTCCCCACCTACATGAATGTAAGGACTCGGAAATAATTCCATGACTTCATCTAAGATGTTTTGCAAAAACAAGATGGTGCTATCCTTGGTACAGAATACATCGTCAAACACTCCCCACACGCCGGGGACAGCTTGTTTATTTCCGTTGCATGAATATTCAGGATACGCGGCTAAGGCTGCTCGGGCATGTCCGGGCATTTCGATTTCTGGTACTACGGTAATTTGACGTGCCGCCGCGTATGCTACCACTTCTTTGATTTGTTCTTGGGTATAGAATCCGCCATAGCGCGTGGTGTTCCACGTGCGAGGAAATGTGGAATAGTGGTTTTCAATGGTACTGTCGCGCCATGCCCCAATACTCGTAAGTTTTGGATATCGTTTGATTTCCATTCGCCATCCTTGGTCATCTGTTAAGTGCCAATGAAACACATTGAATTTATACATCGACATGAGATCGAGGTACTGCTTAACTTCTGCTACACTAAAAAAATGCCGAGAAACATCCAAGTGTAATCCCCTCCAACGAAAGGATGGATAATCTTTAACGAAAGAGACGGGGATCTTGAATCGGTTGCTATCGTCCTCCATTGTAATCAATTGAAACAGGGATTGAAGGGCATTGAAGCATGAGGATTCACTGGTGTAGGTAATTCTAATTTGATCCGTATTGACATTGATGGAATAGGATTCCGGATAGCCTCCGGTGAGTTGTTGAAAGGTGATAAACCCTTTGTTGGGCATTAATTCCACCAAAGAAGGATCAGGTAGATATAATTTAGCGATTTCCGGAAGGATTTCCGCTATGCTTTGTGGGAGATTGTGTGCATTAAAGTGCAAGGTATCACGTAAAAGAGAGGACTTATTGGCTCCACCATCAATATACGTTACCGGTTTTGGAAGGATCGGACAAAGCGCTTGCGCGTAAAGATTAAGGCAGGGAAGCACTATCCCTAGGAAGATTATAATTCGCATGCGATAAAAATACAGCAAATTATCAAAGAAAAAGGCCGGTTGCCCGGCCTTAAATTAGTTTTTGTGAATCAATGGAAACTTAAGTTTCGTTTTGTTTTGCTCCAAGGATTTACTGTAGTTTAGCAAGAAAGTGATCACGCTTTCGGGTGCTTGTACTAAGCGATTGGAATTGATTACACGCTTTACGTTTTTGTACTTTTGAGTCATACGCTATTTTTTACCCAAAACGAAGCTTCGTACATATTATTGCGTTGCGTGTTATTTTCACAATATTTTTACCTTTGTACACCATCAACAACCTAAAGATTATCATGAATGCACGAATTAAACCCGGGGTAGCCACTGGCGACCAAGTCCAAGCTATTTTTGCATTAGCCAAGGAAAAAGGATTTGCCCTTCCCGCTGTTAATGTAACCAGCACATCTACCGTTAATGCCGTTATTGAAGCAGCCGCAAAATTTAATGCACCTGCAATCCTTCAATTCTCAAATGGAGGATCACGGTATTTCGCGGGAAAAGGCTTGTCGAATGCAAACGAGAAAGCAGCAATTTTAGGGGGGATTTCTGGTGCAAAACACGTTCACCAAGTTGCGGAGGCTTATGGGGCAACCGTTATCTTACATACAGACCACTGCGCAAAAAACCTGTTACCTTGGATCGACGGCTTATTGGATGCGGGTGAAGAATTCTTTGCTCAAACGGGTAAGCCCTTATACAGTTCCCACATGATTGATCTTTCGGAAGAACCGCTCCATGAAAATATCGAGTTGTGTAAAAAATATCTTGCTCGGATGTCAAACATGGGCATGACGCTGGAAATCGAGTTGGGAATAACCGGGGGGGAAGAAGACGGGGTAGATAACACAGGGGTGGATAGTTCGAAATTATATACCCAACCTGAAGAAGTTGCCTATGCCTACGAGGAGCTAATGAAGGTTTCACCACGTTTTACCATCGCTGCTGCTTTTGGGAATGTACACGGAGTATATAAGCCCGGTAATGTTGTATTGAGACCGATCATCTTAAAGAACTCACAAGATTATATTCAGTCTACATTTAATACAGGGTTTAATCCCGTTGATTTTGTGTTTCACGGTGGATCAGGTTCTACAACAGCAGAAATTCGTGAAGCCATTGGTTACGGAGTGGTTAAGATGAATATCGATACCGATTTGCAATTTGCGTTTACAGAAGGGGTTAGAGATTATGTAGTGAAGAACGTAGCCTACCTAAAAACCCAAATCGGGAATCCCGAGGGGGACGATAAACCGAATAAAAAATACTACGATCCAAGAAAATGGATGCGGGAGGGTGAATTAACGTTCATTAAACGCCTAGAGCAATCATTTTCAGATCTAAATAACTTGAATACCTTAATATGAGTTGGTTTAAAAGAAAAAAAGAAGGGATTACCACCAAAACGGAAGAGAAAAAGGAAACTCCAGATGGCTATTGGACAAAATGTTCTAATTGTAAATCCTTGTACATTACCGGAGATCTCGCAAAAAATAATTTCGTCTGCGAACGGTGTTCTCATCATGAACGCATTGACGCAGCATCTTATTTTCAATTGATTTTTGATGATGGGAAATACACCGAATTGGATCAGGATATGATTTCAGGGGATCCGTTAGAATTTCAAGACACAAAGAAATACACGGACCGTGTAAAAAGTACGCAAAAGGCAACAGGCTTAAAAGATGCGTTGCGTTCCGCGTATGGAACCCTTGATGGACAAAACTTAGTAATCGCGGCCATGGATTTTGGATTTATTGGTGGTTCCATGGGTAGCGTGATGGGCGAAAAGATATCTCGGGCAATCATAAAGGCCATTGAACTGAAAGCTCCATTTATGATCATCTCTAAATCGGGTGGTGCACGGATGATGGAAGCAGGGTATTCATTAATGCAAATGGCCAAAGTATCTGGAAATCTCGGATTGCTATCGGAAGAAAAATTGCCTTACATCTCCTATTTAACCGATCCAACTACGGGCGGTGTCACTGCATCTTTTGCCATGCTTGGAGATATTAACATTGCAGAGCCAGGTGCCTTAATTGCCTTTGCAGGACCTCGCGTAGTAAGAGAAACCATCGGTCGTGATTTACCTGATGGATTCCAAACCTCTGAGTTCCTATTGGAGCATGGATTCTTGGATTTCATTATCGATAGAACGGAAATTAGAGCTAAATTAGGTCAAGCCATTCGGCTGTTTATGAATTAATGAAATTAACCAAACTTACGGACGATAGTTCTTGGATGATCGAGACTGCCGATTTTTCCTTGGTGATTGATCCGTGGTTTACCAATCAACAAGTGGATGGGCATCCTTGGTTTTCATTACAGCAACGTGCGCAGACCTATGGGCCATTTAATTTTCCTAGGGATAAGCCCTTAGTGATTTTTGTTTCTCATCCGTTTTCAGATCATTGCCATAAAGAAACCTTATGCTCCTTTCCCAAAGAAACCTTACTGATTGCGGAAGAAAGAGCCTTAAAAAAAATTCAAAGCTGGAAGCACTTCGATGCACTTAAATCACTCTCAGAATCCCCGTTTTCATTAACACAATGCACGAAAGTTAGCTTGTTCAATCAAACGCATCATGCCTTTGTGTTACATATAGAGGGGAAAACTATTCTTTATGCACCGCATGGCGTAAGCGCTTTGCAAGACATCCCACCCGTGGATGTGTTAATTACCACTACGACAACCTATAAATTACCCTTTTTTCTCGGCGGAACGGTGAATCTCGGGCTCAAGGAAGCTAAGGCGGTATTAGCTAAAACAGGAGCGAAATGGGTACTTACCACCCATGATCAACAGAAAGAAAGTAAGGGATTGGTGGGCTTGTTTGCCCGACCTGTTTATGAATATGACGATTCATTTAAATCGTTGAACGCAGGAGATTCTCTAACGCTTACTGAGTTTGTTTAATGTGATCTGGCGTTGCGCATTTGCTTTGAAGGTAGTTACCCCATCAATCCGCTTTTTGAGGTGCTTCAAGGAGGATTCTTCGACCCGCTTGCGCCAAAGAATATAGCTGTTTCGTTTGAGTTGTTTGCGCATGAGCGAACGAACTTCGCTCTCGGTTAACTTGAATTGTGCTTTGATGGCATCAAAAGGGGTTCGATCCTCCCACGCCATTTCTATGATTCGGTCGATTTCTTCAGGACTCATGGTTTGATTCGAGGTGCTTTGTCGGGTTTTGCATATTCAAATCGCTGAAGTATCGTACCTTGGGTGTAGGCATCTAAGCCAATACAACCAACAACACCCGCTTGAGTTAAGTCGGCAAAGCCGTCGCTTGAGATAATTTCCTCTGGGTATTTTATCCACTGAACTTCACCGATTACCAAGTTTGTACCATTCACTTGAATTGGGATATTCTCTTTAAGAATTAACCCAAAGGATATCGGTGAGGAGCTAACATGTGGCGCATGAAAACCATCGATATAGGTAGGGTTTAAACCCGAAGCGTCAAATTCAGAGTGTTCTCGTGCATATCGGGCTGAGGTTTGATGGGCAGCTGCAATGTCTTTTTCTGAGATTAAATTGATCGTATATTCTTTCGTTTGAAGAATGTTCTCGTAAGTATGACGCTCCACGCTGTCTGGCCTGAAGATCACACCGAGTAACGGTGGGTTTGATCCAATATGAACTAAGGAATTGAAAATGGCAAGATTCGACTGATTTTCGAGGTTTTTCGTACCGATTAAACATACATTTTTATGCCCTACAATGCTGTTGAAGTATTGTACTTTAAAGCGGGATTCAAGTCCATCGTAGGTTGCGCGATTCATTAACTGCATGCTTAAATAACTAATTAATGGGCCTTTTGTTTGCCACTTGTGTAACTTTTGCGACAATCTAATTCAATTTCAATACCTACCTTTGTTTCATGGAAATTTTTGGCTATCTCGCGTCGTTGGTAATTGGTGTTTCACTCGGGCTAATCGGTGGAGGCGGGTCTATATTAACGGTGCCGGTGTTAGTTTACCTTTTTCATGTAGACCCGGTGAGTGCCACTGCGTATTCTTTGTTTATTGTTGGTGCTACAAGCCTAGTAGGCGTATTTCCTAAGTATCGCTTAGGGGAAGTTAATTTAAAAACGGCCTTAATTTTTGGAGCCCCCTCCATAGCAGCTGTGTTTCTTACACGATCATTTTTAGTGCCTTTGATTCCGAAGGTCTTGTTTTCGTTGGGTGACTTTCAACTGACAAAACCCCTTTTAATGATGTTGCTTTTTGCGGTGCTCATGGTATTTGCATCTGTTTCTATGATTCGAAAACCAAAAAAAGATGCGGCGAATCAAGGTCCTCAAGTGTTTAATTATCCCTTGATTTTAGTAGAAGGAACGGTTGTAGGCATACTCACCGGACTGGTGGGTGCCGGAGGAGGCTTTCTAATTATACCTGCACTCGTGATTTTGAGTAAACTACCGATGAAACAAGCGGTAGGAACCTCTCTGTTAATTATCGCTGCAAAGTCTTTAATTGGCTTCACCGGAGATTTAGGTAAAACCACCATGGATTGGCCCTTGTTATTGCTGATTTCCGGTTTGGCCGTGGTTGGAATTTTTATTGGTTCAATCTTAGCTAAACGTATTGCTGCCGAACGATTGAAGGTCGGCTTTGGATGGTTTGTATTAGTCATGGGGATCTATATTATTGTCAAGGAGCTCTTTTTCGCTTCCCCTTCATCACATTAGTTTTAACGTATCTTTGTATTATGAAAATTGAACAGATTTATACCGGTTGCCTAGCTCAAGGCGCTTATTACATTGTTTCCAAGGGCGAAGCAATTATTATCGATCCCTTGCGTGAGACGGCACCGTATTTAAGTAGATTATCTGCGGATAACGTTGCTTTGAAGTATATTTTAGAGACACATTTTCATGCGGATTTCGTCTCAGGTCATGTGGATCTTTCAAAGGCCACTGGCGCTCCAATCGTTTATGGTCCAAATGCGGCACCAAGTTTTGAATTCCATTCGGCGAAGGATGGGGAAGTATTAACCTTTGGTGGCTGCAGTATCAAAGTGCTCCATACGCCCGGGCATACTATGGAATCTACCTGTTATTTGTTGACCGACGAGGAAGGGAAAGAAACCGCCTTGTTTTCCGGAGATACCTTGTTCATCGGTGATGTGGGTCGTCCGGATTTGGCGCAAAAGGCAGCTTCTATGACTCAAGAAGAATTAGCAGGCACCTTATTCGAATCCTTGAGAAATCAGATTATGCCCCTAGCGGATGATATAACCGTTTACCCGGCCCACGGCGCAGGCAGTGCCTGTGGTAAAAACATGTCAAAAGAAACGTTTGATTCTTTGGGTAACCAAAAACAAACGAATTACGCCTTGCGGGCAGACATGACCAAGGAGGAATTTATCAAAGAAGTTACCGATGGTTTATTACCCCCTCCGGCGTATTTTGGACAAAATGTCGCGATGAATAAATTGGGGTATCAACCCTATGAGGAAGTCCTGTCTAAAGGCTTAACCCCCTTGAGTTCAGAGATGCTGCGTGCAATGGATGACGATGTATTATTCTTGGATACGCGTCCTGCCGCGGAGTTTGCACAAGGATTTGTTCCGGGAAGCATTTTTATTGGATTGGAAGGACAATTCGCTCCCTGGGTAGGTGCCTTGATTCCAAGTGTTACGCAACCCATTGTTTTGATTACTTCTGAAGGTAAGGAAGAAGAGACGGTTCAGCGCTTGTCCAGAGTAGGCTACGATAACGTGTTAGGTTATTTGAAGGGAGGAATCCAAGCGTGGGATGGGGAATTAGATGCAATCAATCGCTTAGAGGCTTTTCAGGTTGAACAAGGATTGGGTTCTGATGAAGTGCTCATTGATGTGCGTAAACCAGGTGAGTACGATGCAGAACATTTAGCGGATGTACCAAGCATTCCCTTAGATTACATCAACGAGCGCATGGCCGAATTCCCAAAAGATAAAGCATTAGTGCTGCATTGTGCGGGAGGTTACCGAAGTATGATTGCCGCATCGATTTTGAAAGCACGAGGATATCATCACGTAAAAGATGTTATTGGTGGTTTTGGAGCTTTGTCAAAAACCTCACTACCGAAGACCGCTTATGTGTGTCCGAGTACCTTGAAATAGGGAGTATTTACACTTACTTCTTTTTCGTAAGCACGTGAAATCCAAGTCCGGCACTAATGCCATATTGGGCTATGGAAACAGACGTTAATGGTGTTTTTCGAATCCAGCCATTGCTGTAATTTATTTCCGCGAAAAAGTGACAATATTTTGAAAAATAAAAACTTGTTCCTCCTTTTAGCATGTAGGAGGGGCTAACACTCCATTGATATGCAACCGGAACGATTAAAAAAGGTTGTTGAGCCATTTCTGAAATGGCAATTCCCGGTTCCGTATGAAGATTAAATTTCCAATTCCCCTTACCGAGGTGATAACCAAATCCAGCATAGATTGAAGTAAAGTTACGTGGAAATTTTTCGGGTGAATTGGTGTACACTAGTTTTCCATTTGGAGCCATTATATTGCCTTCTCCACGAACACTAATACGGTTTTCTAACACATATTCTACAAACCCATTGATCAAGGCTATAGTAGTTTCTTGCCTGTAGAAACGCGTAGGGGCAATGGTAGCGCTGGTGCGAAGTAGGGAAGGCTGAAAATAGCATGGCTTTTCCTGGCTATATACCAAGGGGCTTGCGAGCAAGAATAGACCTATTATCTTCTGGTGAATCCCCATAGCTTAGCAATTTTATAGTTTAAACTTAAGGTGACCAGCACATGCCCAGCCAAGGATGCTCCCTTGTGTTCATGAAAACTGAGGCTACCCGATGTAAAATCATAGTCGGTTTCAATGTGATTACCCAGGTGTATCATGTACTGCCCGGTAAGAGAAATGTCAAACCTTGGAGTTAATTCCAAGTGTGTTCCAAGTCCAGCTTGTACTGCAGAACTCCAACGTTCGGCCGACATGGGTCCATCCAACGGACTTTCCTTCGCTTCAATCTTTGAATAATCGAAGCAGTGACCCGCCAGTATGTACGGACGAAATTTAGGTTTAAATCCCTCTTTTTGCCGGAAATAGTCAAGGTTGTTTATCGGATAAAATAAGACACTCCATCCGATGTGATAATCGGTGCGATGGGCATAATTTAAGATATCGCTGGCGATATAATCAAAAAACCAATCGGTGTTCACGGCATCGGAAAATCGTAAGCGAAATTGACCCCCTACACCTGTCCCTGTCATTTCGTTTTCATGGTCGTTGAATAAACTAACCGTAGTGCGACCACCCAACGAAAGCATCCCTGCGGGATTGTACTTTATGTTATCTTGGGCATTGGCTTGTAATACCCCAATTAACACTATGACTAGAAAAATACGTTGCATGGATACGAAGGTAAGAAAGAATTTGATTTTGTATCTTCGCAAAAACAAATGCTATGCGGGTTTATTTAGATAATGCAGCTACAACGCCAATGGCACCTGAAGTAGTGGATGCAATGTGTGATGTGTTGCGAAATCAGTTTGGAAACCCATCTTCTACGCATGCCTATGGCCGTGCCTCAAAAGCCCTAGTTGAAACTTCCCGTCGATCCATCGCGAAGCATCTGAATTGCCAACCCTCCGAATTGTTCTTTACCTCTGGTGGTACGGAAGCCGATAACTTGGCTTGCCACATTGCGGTGCAAGAATTAGGGGTAAGGCGCATTATCTCCACCTCGATTGAACATCATGCCGTTGGACATACGGTAGAAATGTACCGTGATCGATTTAAGATTGAGTTGCATAACTTAAGCCTTGATAATCAAGGTCACATTGATTTGATGGAATTGGAGGCGCTGTTAAAAGAACCCATTCCAACCTTAGTTTCTTTAATGCATGCCAACAACGAGATTGCTACTTTGATCCCTTTGGAACGGGTGGCTGCCTTGTGTAGAAGACACGGGGCATATTTTCATTCCGATACGGTACAAACCATGGGGCATTATACCTTTGATTTAAAAACCTTGGATATTGATTTTCTTGCGTGTGCAGCGCACAAATTTCACGGGCCAAAAGGCATTGGATTCTTGTTTGTGAACAAGCGAATAAAAATGACACCTATGATTTTAGGGGGAGCTCAGGAGCGAGGATTTCGCGGAGGAACTGAGAATGTCTCAGGAATTGTTGGCCTTTCAAAAGCCTTTGATTTGGCGTACGAGGACCTTGAGGGGCATCATTCCCACGTACAAGGGCTAAAATCCTATATGATGGAGCGATTGAAAGCGCACTTTCCCGATCTGTTATTTCATGGGGATACCTCTCCGGAGGGTTCACTCTATACGGTATTGAATGCGTGTTTTCCAGCAACGGACAAAGCCAGTATGCTGCTATTTACTTTAGATTTAAAAGGTGTGGCGGTAAGCGGTGGTAGCGCGTGTACTTCAGGTGCAACGAAAGGCTCACATGTATTAGAGGGAATTGGCGCAGACATGAGCCGACCCAATGTTCGTTTTTCTTTTTCAAGGTACACCACCAAAGAAGAAATTGATTTTGCGTTGGAACAAGTATTTTCTGCCTTTGCTGTTGCTCTTGCCTAATGAGTACACCTAAAAACGTATTGTTTTTAGCGTCTTGGTATCCGAATCCAAGCAATCCCACCTTAGGTAATTTCATTCAAAAGCATGCGGAAGCAGCATCAAAATCGAATCATGTAACCACACTTTCAGTTCATTCCAGGGAAGGAGGGGAGTTTATGGTAGAAAAAACAACGCGAGACAACTTGTCAGAGTTACGCGTATTTTATCCAAAAGCAAGAGGTCTCTTTAAGCGTTTAGTTCAGTATGCTCGATTTAGAAAGGCGCTAGCCTTGGGAGTAAGCACGTACCGTCAATTGGCTGGTGAACCCGATGTGTTGCACTTGAATGTTGTTTTTCCCTTGGGATTATTGGTTAAACGGCACTTTCCAAGAACTCCGCTTGTGATCACGGAGCACGCGAGTGGTTTGCACGACGGACCAAACGCCTATCCTAAGTGGATGCTTAAGCGCATGATTCCGGTGTATCAGCAGGCGAAAGCGATTCTACCAGTGAGTGCCAATTTGGGGGAACGCATTAAAACCTTGGCAGGAACCTGGTATCAGGTCTTGCCGAATGTGGTGAACGAGGAGATCTTTAATCTACCAACCGAATCAATTGCCAGCAATCGTTTTGTTCACATTTCTACACTATATGAGGCCGCAAAGAATGTGCATGGGATGTTGCGCGCGGTGAAGCAATTATCAACAACGACACAAGATTTTGAATTTCACATCATCACCGATGGGGATGCCACGCAGGCAAAAGCCTTGGCGAACGAATTGGGTTTACTGGACCGTTTCGTGTTTTTTCATGGAACCATGGAAACCCAAGAGATTGCAGCGTTTTTGCACCGTTGTAAGGCCTTGGTGTTGTTTAGCAATTTTGAGAATTTTCCCTGCGTGATCCCCGAAGCGTGGATGTGTGGGGTTCCAGTAATAGCAACAGCAGTCAATGGTATACCTGAATTTGCGCATGCGGAAAATAGCATCTTGATTGAGCCGCGCAACGAAGACCAGCTCACCCAAGCCATGTTAGAAATCTTACATGGAAAACATTTTGACGCGCAGGCGCTTCGTTCCTATGCACTTGAGCATTTTAGTTATGCAGCCATTTCCAAGCAATTGGATGAGGTGTATAGAAACATACGGAATTAATCATTGGGTGCGGCCCTTCCAAGTCGTAGAAGCACTTATCCCAATGCGGCCGGGTCAAGTTTGCATTCCTCCCTTTCGCTGGCGCCGTAGCTTAAGCGTAGGCACTGAGGGAGGATAAAGGAGGGTGACGTGGGTGCGGCACTTCAACTTCGTTTCATTTCACTCACTTCGCTCAGGGACCTTACACCCATTTCACAGCCGTTTAAATCAAGTTGAATGTTAATAAGACTGTTTTGCTTTTTATATAAAGCATTTTACAATATTGCTTTTTGTAAAAAGCATTTAATGATTTTGATATATTAAAAAACTATTTTGTATATTTGATGTATCAAAATACTACTCAATGGAGGTGTTATTCGAAAAATCCTTGAAAAAAGTGGCTTCTGTCAGTGAAAAAGCCAAACGCTTGATATTCAATGATATTCAATGGAATGAGCGTTTAATCATATTATTGGGTTATCGGGGTGTTGGGAAAACAACCATGCTATTACAGCGTCTAAAGCTGTGTGGCGATAAGGGGATTTATCTAAGCTTGGACGATTTGTATTTTGAAAGCAATCGACTGGTGACGGTAGTTGAACAGTGTTATGCCTTGGGTTTTCGCGCATTTTTCATGGACGAGGTGCACCGGTATCAGTTTTGGTCAAAGGATTTGAAACAGCTATACGACGATTTCGAGGATATTCATCTGGTCGCTACCGGATCGTCCATGCTAGAGGTATCCAAAGGCCAAGCAGATTTATCGCGAAGGGCAGTTGTGTATTACCTGCAAGGGCTTACGTTTCGGGAGTATTTACAGTTTGAAAAAAAAGTTTCGTTTCAAGCGCTTGATTTGGATACCGTTATAACGCGTCATCATGAAATTACAGCAGATTTATTAGACCAATTTTCGTTCAGAAAGGATTTTAATAACTACGTAAAACAAGGTTATTTTCCATTTTACAAGGAGAACAAATCGGTTTATGCTCAAAAGCTATCGGAGACCATCAATTTGGTCATCGATATTGATATTGCGCCGTTCGAAGAATTGAATTACTCCACCGTCCGAACCATGAAAAAATTACTGCATGTGATTAGTCAATCCGTTCCATTTACGCCAAATATTTCGAAACTTTCCGAGCGCTTGGAGGCACCTCGAAATACCATTTTGAGGCTCTTGGATTTGTTGGACAAAGCTAAAATCATTAAGCTCCTGAATGCAGAACATGAGAAATTAAGCTATTTGCAAAAACCGGAAAAGATATTTCTAGAAAACACCAATTTTGTTTACCTTTTCGCTGATGGAAAAGCAAATATTGGTTCGGTTCGAGAAACATTTTTTTTCAATCAGGTAAGTCAACTCCATCAGGTAACGGCTTCCAAATTCGGTGATTTTATGGTTGATGACAAATACACCTTTGAGGTAGGGGGACCCCATAAAAACTTTCAGCAGATTAAAGGGGTTCCAAGTTCATATCTTGCGATAGATGTTGATAATGGCGTTGGTAACAAAGTGCCCCTGTGGTTGTTCGGAATGCTCCAGTGAATATGTTTCATACCAAGACAAACAATAAACGCTAATCATCAAACATAGCCCAATAATTGCTTGTAGATTTTAAACGCATCGTGTTGTTTGAACGCCAGGGATAATAATAACTTCGATTCAAGTTTAGCATTCTCCCATTCTCCGTTATACATAAACGCTAAGCTTCCATGATGTCCATACGTGAGCGCAAGAAAGGTGTAAATTACGGCTTGAAATTCTTTGTTGATTTCTTGAATCTGAAGCAAGGCGATACACTGTTCTTTCCATGCGATATGGTCTTGAAGGAGATGGTATTGTTCTGTATAAATTAATCCGCGACACCAGCGACCTACAAAGGCAAGTGCGAAATCTGCCTCTTTCCAGTCGGTAATTCGGTGTAAAATTTCATCGGTTCGAGATCGAATGGTTTTGCGTGGAATTTTATTTTGCAATAATTCAAGTTCGAAGGTTCTTGATATTAGATGGTAGTGCGCTGATTGATGAATACTTGGATTGGCGAGGAGTTTATTTCCTTTAAGAATATCTTTACGCATTGTAAATACATTATGAAATACCAGAAGATCTTCACTGGATTGATGATGTTTAATTAATTTGGTCAGTGCGTGTTGATAATGGTCGTATGGGTCATCTTCAAAAACAAAAAATTGAAATAATTCATAGGAAAGGTCCTTATGGCTTAATAGGTAATCAATCCCATCGGTTGAAGGTTTTTCTTTACCAAAAAAATGTAAGGCTACCGTTTGAGATTGAAGCTTGTAAAGCGTAGGGTAGTTTTCATGTAAACTCAGCAAGTGATCAATTGCTGCACGTTCCTTTCCTGAACCTAGAAGCGCTTCTATAACCAATTGATTTTCCAGGTTTAAGCGGCGGAATGAGGCAAGTTGATTTTGAATTTCTAGAAAACTAGAATAATCCTCATATCCTAAAAGACCAACCAACTCATCTAAGGTGGAAGACCTTGCATGGGTTTTGATTTTTGCTAAACCAAAAATACGGCTTAAGGTAGTATAGGATACATAATACCCTTGTTTGATTAAAAGTTGTTCCAGCCTTCTGCAAGCGGCAATAGAGTTGATCTGAAAACCAACGTGCTGTTCAAGGGCACTTTTTAATTGAATTAAGGACATACCCAAAGATACTTCTCGGATCTTTTCAATTGAAAACGAAACAAAAACGAAACAAAGATTCGAGGGTTAAGAGAAATTTGGAGGGTATTTTTGAATCATATTATTTCATAATTATATGCCAAGAGTTAGGCGGATATTGATTTTGTTCGTGATTATTTCTGAATTCTTTGTTTGTGCCCAAACCGACAAGCGCCGTGTCATGGCAAGCGCAGGAAGAATTGCCAAGCCTTTGAATCCCAGTATTTTTGGTGGGAACTATAGCCTGTCGTACACCTTGGGAGAACCCTTTATTTATGTGAATACGCCGGTGGGGTATACGACCACGCGCATGTGCAACGGCTTCCAACAACCTGATGCCTTGATCCCAGTAGGGCCGGGGGTGGTGGTGCAAATGCCAACAGAACCCGTATTTAAGATCTATCCAAATCCCTTTGATGCGTATTCCATCATTGAGGCCCCCGCAGCATATGCAGACCAGGAATTAAAACTACAACTCATCGACGCCAACGGGAAATTGGTATACGATGAAATCATGAAAGGAGCACGCCACAAAGCAGATTATTCTACGGGTTTTGCTCCTGGAACTTATTTTCTTAACATTTATCAAATCACGGGTGAATTCATTCACCAAGTAAAACTCATTAAATCTTAGGCATGAAAAAGAACCTAACCCTCCTGCTTTTATTGGCGTTAAGCTTGATACAAACGCTTTCGTATGCTCAAGCGCCCAACGGGATTAACTACCAAGCGGTGATACGAAACAACACAGGCACCTTGCAAAGCAATAAGCCGATGGCAATTCGGGTTAACATTAAACAAAATTCACCCAACGGAACGGTGGTTTTTTCGGAGCGACATAATGTAACTTCCGACCAATTTGGCTTGGTAAATTTTGTGATTGGCAACGGAACATTTTTGGGAGGAGGACCATTTGCGAACATTAACTGGGCTAACGGACCCTTTTATTTAGACCTTGGGGTAGCTTTTTCGGGCTTGCCAGCTCCAATTATTTACATGCCTTATGGCACCCAACAAATGATGAGTGTTCCCTATGCCTTGTATGCCAAGTCTTCGGGTAATTTAGTGAATCAATGGAAATATGGCGCAGGAGTGCCTGCAAGTAATCTAGGGCTGGTAGGTGATTATTACCTAGATACAGCCACTGGTAATGTGTACACGAAAACGAACGGCACGACGTGGGTATTAATTTCCAACATCATGGGTCCGCAAGGTCCAATTGGATTAACCGGAGCAACAGGAGCAGCTGGTCCACAAGGTATTCAGGGAATTCAGGGTGTTGCCGGTCCAACAGGAGCTACAGGCTTGACCGGACCTCAAGGTCCAGCGGGGCCAACAGGAGCTACGGGAGCTACGGGTGCTGCAGGCGTAGCAGGTCCGCAAGGTCCTATTGGTTTGACAGGCCCTCAAGGTCCAATTGGCTTGACCGGTGCAGCGGGTGCTACTGGAGCCACGGGTCCACAAGGTCCAATTGGATTAACGGGCGCAACCGGCCTACAAGGTCCGGCCGGCGCAGCAGGAACTATTGGTCCGCAAGGCCCTATTGGCTTAACCGGTCCTCAGGGAATTCAAGGAGCAACAGGTCCTGCAGGAGCGAATGGTACCAACGGAACAGCCGTATTAAATGGAATTACCAACCCCGTTGGTGGAACAGGAGTAAATGGTGATTTTTACATTAACACGGCCACCAATGAATTATTCGGACCCAAAGCCAACGGTGCTTGGCCAGCAGGTGTTTCCTTGGTTGGGCCTCAAGGTGCTACTGGAGCTATTGGTCCTCAGGGTCCTGTGGGTTTAACGGGATTGACGGGTCCTCAAGGTCCAATTGGATTGACCGGTCCTGCGGGAGCTACTGGATTGACCGGCCCCCAAGGTCCAATTGGATTGACCGGTCCTACGGGAGCAACTGGATTGACCGGTCCCCAAGGTGCTGCTGGCGTAGTGGGTCCCCAGGGACCAATTGGTTTGACAGGTCCTCAGGGAATTCAAGGAGCAACAGGCCCTGCTGGATCGAATGGTACCAACGGAACAGCAGTATTAAATGGAATTACCAACCCCGCTGTTGGAACAGGAGTAAATGGAGACTTTTACATCAATACGGTCACCAATGAAATATTCGGTCCCAAAGCAAATGGCACATGGCCAGCAGGAGTTTCGTTGGTTGGACCACAAGGTATTCAGGGAATTCAGGGTGTTGCCGGTCCAACAGGAGCTACCGGAGCAACGGGTGTTACAGGCTTGACCGGCGCAGCGGGTGCTACTGGAGCCACGGGTCCACAAGGTCCAATTGGTTTGACTGGCCCACAAGGACCAGCAGGAACGAATGGTACTAACGGAACGAACGGAACCGCTGTGCTAAACGGAATTACCAACCCCGCTGCGGGAACCGGCATCAATGGTGACTTTTACATTAACACGGCTACAAATACACTATTTGGCCCTAAAGCCAACGGTACTTGGCCAGCAGGCGTTTCTTTGGTTGGGTCTCAAGGTGCAACCGGATTAACTGGCCCCCAAGGCCCGGCCGGCGTGGCAGGTCCGCAAGGTCCAATTGGTTTGACAGGTCCACAAGGTCCTCAGGGAATTCAAGGGATAGCGGGTCCTGCAGGAACGAATGGAGTTAACGGAACAGCCGTTTTAAACGGAATTACTAATCCTGTTGCAGGAATCGGTGTGAATGGTGACTTTTATATTAATACGGCAACCAATGAATTATTCGGTCCCAAAGCCAACGGTGCCTGGCCAACAGGTGTTTCTTTGGTTGGTCCACAAGGAATTCAGGGTGTTGCTGGTCCTACTGGCGCTACTGGTCCTCAAGGTCCAGCGGGTACAACAGGAGCTACAGGAGCAACGGGTCCACAAGGTCCTCAGGGAATTCAGGGTCCAGCTGGACAAAGTGGTAATTCTCTCTCCAATGGATTACAGCAAATAAATCACAGCCTACAAAATTTTTTGGGTCCACCTTCGAATAATATTAACAATGAAAATCATTATTTACCAATGGATTTTAAAATTGACTTATCTGGAAATTTAGTTCTTTTTGGTGGAGGCACAGGCTCCGTTATTTTTGATTCCATTGTGCATTCCAACCTAGCATCAATGACTTGCCTTCTGACTAAACTTGATAGCCTAGGGGAAGTGATCTGGTCAATTGTTACTCCGGTTTCAGGAATAAACTATGGTCCTTATGGACCCCACCATTTAATGGATGTTGATCAACAGAATAATATTTATATCAGTAATTCAGGAATTTTGTACAAATATTCTTCGGCCGGTGTCTTACTTTGGCAATTAGCCATTGATGGAAATAAAACTTTTGCTATTGGAGTTGATTACCAAAATAATATTTTAGCTTTTTGTGGAAATACTTCAGGGGGCGCAAGTGGAAAGGTTAAAAAAGTATCTCCTCAAGGAAGTCTACTTTGGACATACGATGTCGCCTTAAACGATGCCCAATACAATTCCGGATGTGATTTGGAGTTAGACGGTTCTGGTAATATTTATTATTCCTTCAATCGTGGTGGTACAGCTGGACATGAGGTTCATAAATTAAGTTCCAACGGCAATTTACTTTGGACTGCCAGCACCGCTAGTTGTAATAATACAACAGTAATATGTCCTAGTGCAGGAGCATTGTTTCTTTCTCACATAGGAAATGGCGTATTAACAGTTCTGGGCGGTTGGGCTAATCCTAACATTGCTGGCGTCTCAAACGGTATAATAAAATTAAATGATGCCACAGGAGCTGTTGTCGCTGGAGGTTTTGGTTTTAATAATAATAATCAGGTATCAATGCTTTGTCGGCCTGTAGTCAAGGGTGGAGCAACCTACTCGATACATGGGTTAAATTCAGTTTCAAGTGGTTGTTTTTTAATTAAATACAATGGGAGCAATGGGAATAGTTTGAGGTTAACTTTGCCAGGGTCAACTATGTACAAATCCTTTATTGATTTTAGCAATTCCGGAAGTTCATATATTGTTTACAACAGACCATCAAATCATCTAATGCAATTATCAGATGATTTATCCAATATTGTCCCCGTATCAATATCAGGTAATACAGGATTGTCAATAATTAAATTTAACCCTTAATAACTTCCCCACCCCTACCTAAACGAAAACTTTCGCTGCAGAAAGTAACTGATCGTGACCACAACCACAGAAGCAAAGACATTGCACAGCGAAGCATTCCATGCAAAGGTGTCCACCATGAGTTTGATGAGGATCCAGTTGACGGTCGCTGAAATCAAGGCACTCAATCCGTAGCGGAAAAATTGTACCCGACCCTTTAATTGACTTTCAGTAAATACCACATAGCGCATCATCAGGAACCCAAATAAAAAGCTAAAGACACCACAAATCGCCGCAATTACAGAATAGCTATGCACCGGGTGATCAAACAAAGGCAGTTCAACGGTTTTACGGTTGATGACCCAATGGTCAAGCACCCAGAATAATACCCATCCCAAGACTAAATTGGTAGATCCAGCTACTGCATAGTAATAGGTGGTTTTGTCGAAGATTTTCGAAACCAGGGGGTAAAAGAAATCAAGGAAGGCGCGGATAAAGCGAATCATATCATTTCCATTCTACTTCATAGCCGGTGTGCCTACGAATATTTAATACTAAATAATGGTCTATATACAAATATTGGCCACGAATTCCCGTGAGTCGGCCGTGTACTCGTGGTTCTTTGTCGAGGGTTAAAGAGGCCACTTTTTCTGGGTATGCCAACACGGGATAATTGAACGAATACAGGGTCTCATCCTCGGTGAAATACTGCCCAATGTCCTCCGGCAGTTGGTCCAATAATTTCCATTTCTCTTCCACTAAATCAATGGATTGACCTTGAATATCCCGCAACATGTTTTGCCAATTGGTTTTGTCGCTGTACATCTCTTTGAGGGCGACTTCAATGACCCCGGCTAGGTAACGGTTCGGAGTTTCCGCTAAGATGATGGCTTCTCGGGCGCCTTGGTCAATCCAGCGGGTGGGCATTTGTGTTACGCGCGTTACACCCACTTTTACTTGGTCCGTAGCCGCCAAGTACACGTAATGCGGTTGGTTGTGGTTTTTTTCTTCGTAGGCTAAATCCCTTCCTTTCCCTAAATGGGCTTCACACAATTCCGGGTGCAAGATGCACGGACTCGCTTCAGGCGCCGCTAAAAAACAGGGATAACAAAATCCTTCACCAAAAGATTTATTCGTGGATTTGGAACATTTCCTGCAGACGATGTTTCCTGTATATTGAATCAGGATTTCTGTTCCAATACGTTCGTTCAGTGAGGTGCCATCGGCTAAAAAATACTGAACCGTATTCGCATGTTTGGTATGAAGTTTTTCTAAAATCATTCCCTTGGCAGTATATTCATTTTATCTGCAAAATGATAACAATAGTCGCGAAGGTCTTCGCATATATTTCCCTCACCGGTTGCTTTCTCGAAGCTGTCTGCCATGGTCAATAAGGTTTGATGAAAGAACTGTTTCATTTCATCCACAGTCATGTCTTCGGTCCATAAGTCTATGCGTAAGGTGTTATTCTCTTTGGCATCCCAGAGGGATAAGAAAAAGGCTTTAGTGGGTGCGTCTTTATGTCCGCTGTCGGCCGCAGACCATTGGATGGATTCAGGTACATTGTTTTCGTTCAATGCCACGGAAAGTTCGATGGTAGATGTTTTTTTCATGTTATTTTTTTTCAGGCGCCTCATACCCCTGAAGGATTTTCAGGTAGGGGGTTTGTTGTAATTGTGCTAAGCTAAGGGTGTGTTGTTCCATGTATTGTTTAACCATGCGGTAGCCTAAAAACTGTCCCATCCGATCCGGGCTTTCTTGTGGTAATCCGCGGGTGAATGGCCCTTCATGCAATAAACTTTGCTTGGCGTCTTCGCCTGTATTATAAAGCAATTGCTCGTCAACGATGTACTTCCAAAGTGCACCTTCACTGGTGATTGCCCAATCATACTCTTTGCTGGTATATCGGAGAATTATCGCCTCGTTTTCCTGGGGTAAGCACGCCGAAGTAATAAATAACAACTTCCCCCAACGGATCATTTCCGTTGCGTAGTTTTCTTTGGTTTCTTCTATGTAATGGGTGCTTAACCAACCAATTACCGCATCTCGTTCCATGAATTGAGGGGCCATGCCTTCTTTAATCCAGGAAAAGAAGCGGTCGTTTGGCAATTCCTTGATGACATCTGTTTTATCGCCTAAATAGCGTTCCAATCCGATGGCGATTGATTTTTCTGAGCAGAATACCGAGCTAGTAAATCCTGAATTTATCCAGAAAATGTGCTGCGGAACAGGAGATTTTTTGAAATGATATTTCATGCGTTTGAACGCGTCGCTTAGGGATGCTTGGTGGGTTGGTAATTTTTTCCCGAATTGATTCTCGATGCGTTGTTCCAATCGAATCACGAACGGATCCTGGTTGTATCGATTCATGCCATTGATAAAGCTGGAGTCTGGGTTTAATCTAATCCCATAGCAGTATCCAAATAAATACCCGGCAATGTCTTTATCAAGCTTCCCCAGCTCGTTTCGATGGCTAAGTAGTGCGTTTGGTTTGGAGCTAGCAAGTACCGAATCACTGTGATGAAACGTAAGGGGTAG
The DNA here is from genome assembly GCA_002293045.1 of Flavobacteriales bacterium UBA958. Lineage (GTDB taxonomy): Bacteria > Bacteroidota > Bacteroidia > Flavobacteriales_D > Crocinitomicaceae > UBA952. The sequence goes on from DBCM01000129.1 coordinate 66,815, forward strand.
GGTAATATCGCTTACATCTACGTCATACGGATTGCTGTTGCATGCCGAAAGAATTAGGATCAATGAAAATAAAAGGAAGGAATTTCTGAAGAAACCCATGGAATTGTATTATTTTTAATTTTGTCAAAAATACTATATTCTAAAACCTTATGAAAAAAGTCGCTTCTTTTTGTTTCTTAAGCTTGATGTTGAGCTTGGGAGCTAATTCAACATTTGCCCAAGATTCAGCTCCTCGCAGATTGCAAGCAGGTATGACGGGAAATTTTGGAATTAATATGGTAAAACCAACAGATTCATATTTCAATTCAGCTCCTTTTAACCACGACTTATCTGTAGGAATGATTTTTAATACGAGTTTTAAGAACGCACCGAATTTGGGGATTTCGACGGGCTTTGAATTTGAATTTACTAAGTTGAATTATGAAGCCGCAGATTCCGTGTATTACCGATATGCGGGTGCAAATATCTTGCATCAAGATGAGCAAGGTGGGACTTCTTATTTATTAACGGATCGTCAGTATAGCACCGTTGGGGTAGCCATTCCTTTCATGATGTTATTTCGGATGGACCCAATCGGCGATTGGAAGATTTTTGCCAAGTTTGGAATTAGAAATTCCTTTATGGTATCGCAACGGATCAACGACCGTGGGTTTGATGTGGGTTCCGATGCAACTGGACTTACTTTTACGGCCAAAGAAAATGCAAATTTAAAATCCTTTGGGGATCAATTTTTCTATAAAGGGTCGGTTGGTTTCTCAGCGGGTGCAGAATGGAATTTTATTGGATCTACCTCCTTGGTTCCCGAGTTCGGATTCTTTTATGGCTTGACCCCTCTTCATTTCCGTGCCATCGAAGACAATTACACCTTTAGTGATGCTTCAGGAAGGTATTTTTACCAAAAAGCACGACAGAATCAATTGATTTTAAAGGTTTCTTTGTTATTCTAAGGGTGGAGCTTAGCACCTACATTAGTGATTGGTTAGCTGCGTATTGTAACGGAGCGAGGCAAGAAGGCTATGTAATCGGTATTTCTGGGGGTGTTGATTCTGCTTTGACCTCAACCTTGTGTGCGAAAACGGGTTTAAAGACGATATTGGTCAGCATGCCGATTCATCAGCAGCCCGATCAATTGAAACGTGCTCATCAACACATCGCTTGGTTAACTGCGAATTTCACCAATGTTTCTTCCTTAGAACTTGATTTAACGGATAGTTTTGAAACATTTCGTTCGTCACTACCCACTGAGGTTTCCAATCACGAATTGAGTATGGCCAATACACGCGCCAGGTTACGAATGACCACCCTGTACGCCATCGGGCAAGCAAATGCCTGTTTGGTAGCTGGGACCGGAAATAAAATAGAAGATTTCGGCGTTGGTTTTTATACGAAGTATGGCGATGGGGGAGTAGATGTAAGTCCGATTGCGGATTTAACAAAATCCGAAGTTTGGGCCTTGGCAAAGCATCTGGGGGTGTCGGAAGAAATAACCAATGCTAAACCAACGGATGGCTTGTGGGGTTCAGATAGAACAGATGAGGATCAATTGGGAGCATCGTATCCAGAGCTTGAATGGGCCATGGAATTTAGAGGAAACGAAGCGAATTTAAGTGAACGTCAACGTGAGGTATTAGCAATCTATCGCCGGTTCAATGCCGCCAATCAACATAAAATGCAACCAATACCGGTATGCATTATTCCCGAAGCGCTAAGGTTTTAATTCGTGGATTCTGGCGCTAAGCGCAACACAATTCCATCAATCGAATCATCTAGATGAATTTGACAACCCAAGCGGCTGTTTGGCTTCACATAGAACGCCTGGTCCAACATGTCTAATTCCGCATCACTTTGTTCCGCTAGGTCGGTTTCAGATTCCAAATACACTTGACAGGTGGCACACATGGCCATTCCGCCACATTCACCCAATACGGGCAATTCATAGGCTTTGCACAATTCCATGATGTTCATGTTCATGTCGGTTGGTCCTACCAATTCATGGGCTTGGCCTTCTCGGTCGATGATGGTTACCTTAATTTCGTTCATATCAATTAAAAATGCGAAGGATGTTAGATCCGTTATATTGCGTGGCGTATTGCCGTAGTCCAAATTCTGAATTACTAATGGGTGAACCATCGTACAATGAGAATCGGGCGTTGTTGCAAGAATCAATTAATTCTAGAAAGTTATTTGCGTCAGGATAGAGTGGTTCAACACAGGTGCCTTCAATGTCTGCGGGCGAATGTCGATCGAAAGCCACAAATTCATCCAAGGATTTTCGGTAAACTATAATTCCTCTGGATCCGCCATTCACATAGGTGTATCCGCTTACTCCCTGAAGTGCGCTATAACTCGGAAAACCAAGGTCAATGGTTACGTCTACTGGTACGTTGGGTACGGGATTCTGATTGTTTTTCCCACAGGAAAGCATTGACAGTAAGGTAACTAAAACAAATAACACTCGTTGGAACATGGGTCAAAGGTAGTAATAATGCGATTAATTCACTTCACGTGGCGACAATTAGTCATGGTCTGTTTGATAATTTTGGTTGCCTGCAAGGCTGGACCAAAAGGATCGTTTGAAAGACTTCGGGCATCTCAATGGAAAAAACACCACAAAGAGGAAAAGCGCAGAAAACGTATGGTAGAAAAATCGTACAAAACGCATCTGAAAAATCAATCAAAACCGATGCGGAAAGCCATGAAAAAGGACAACCGTCGCATGCGACGAGATAAGCGCCGAAAAGCCAGAAGATATGGGTAACATGAGATTCTATATGTTTGATTTACTTTCAATGTCGATTATGGCTATTTAGCGTTGGTTCTGACTTCCTCCTTGGAATATGGAGATAAGTATGTTTTTTTGTATTTCCCGCACCCTGAGTAGTCCGAAGGACGTATCGAAGGGTGCTCAGAACGCAGCTAACTCTTGCTAATCCGATTCCATCGGAATCGCACATTATTGCTCTAGTGATGTGGTAATCAAGCGACCCCAGCGGGGTCGAATATCTTGTTGTGTGTTGTGCGACCCCGCTGGGGTCGAGTTATTTTTGATCAGGGTTTGAGGTAACATGTTTGATTCCTCTGGAATCAATGATAGATTTGACTTCCTCCTTGGAATATGGAGATAAGTATGTTTTTTTGTATTTCCCGCACCCTTCGGTATGATTCGACCCTTCGATAAACTCAGGGGAGTCCAACTCATCACAAGCTACTCAGGGTGCTAAGAACGCAGCACAATCTTTCTTATCCGATTCCATCGGAATCGCACATTATTGTTCAGGTGATGTGATAATCAAGCGACCCCAGCGGGGTCGAATATGTTGTTAGGTTGTTGTGCGACCCCGCTGGGGTCGAGTTATTTTTTGGTCAGGGTTTGAGGTAACATGTTTGATTCCTCTGGAATCAATGATAGATTTGACTTCCTCCTTGGAATATGGAGATAAGTATGTTTTTTTGTATTTCCCGCACCCTGAGTAGTCCGAAGGACGTATCGAAGGGTGCTCAGAACGCAGCTAACTCTTGCTAATCCGATTCCTCCGGAATCGCATATTATTGCTCAAGTGTTGTGATAATCAAGCGACCCCAGCGGGGTCGAATACCTTGTTGTGTTTTGTGCGCACTTCGACAAGCTCAGGGAACGCACAATATTTAATTTTTTCCGATACGGTCCCTGTTTAGTCCGAAAGACGTATCGAAGGGCTGCTTCATCTATTCCGCTAATTTTTCCCAGGCTTCCATTAAACCTTCAAGATTCGCTTTAAGCGTGTTGTATTCATTCAACAAGGCATGGTAGCTTGGGTCGTTGTAGTTTATGTCTGCTAATAGTCCTTCTAATGTTGCAATCTTTCCTTCCGTTTCTTCAATGTTGCGCTCTACTTTTTGAAGCTTTTTTTGTAATTCACGATCAATGCGCTCCACCTTTGGTGCCTCTTGAATTTTTTCTACCTCAACAACCTTCTTTTCTGTCGATTTTCCATCTTTTGGCGCCTTGTATTTAAGGTATTCATCCAATTCAAAGTGGTGAATTTTAAGTTGGCGTTCCTCAATATCCCAGATGCGGTTGGTTAAGCCAGCTAAAAACTCTCGGTCGTGAGATACAATTAAGAAGGTTCCTTCGTAATTCAACAAGGCATTCTTTAGAATCTCTTTTGATGGAATATCTAAGTGATTGGTCGGCTCATCCAGTATTAAAAAGTTCGAAGGACTTAACAACATCTGACACAAGGCGAGCCTCGTGCGTTCCCCACCGGAGAGTACACCGACCTTTTTCTGGGTGTCTTCCCCGCTGAATAGGAAGGTTCCGAGAAGGCTTCGGATTTGTTGGCGAATTTCTCCTTTGGCTACATGATCTACGGTTTCAAAGATCGTTAAACTGGGGTCCAATTGTTCGGCTTGGTCCTGGGCGAAATATCCAATACCCACGTTGTGACCATATTCCACTTTGCCATCATAATTGATTTGATTCATCATGATTTTGAGCAGTGTGGATTTACCCACACCATTAGGTCCTAACAGTGCAATCTTTTCACCGCGGCCAACGGAAATAGAAACCGAATGGAACAGATTTTTTTCGTAGGTTTTACCGACACCTTCCATGTTAAGTACCCATTTCCCAGGCTGTACGCTAAGCGGAAAGCGCACGCGCATTCCCCCGTAATTATCGCGTTCAATCTCTATGCGTTCTGTCCGGTCTAGTTTTTTAATTAAGGATTGAGCAAAGGCCGCTTTTGATTGCTTCGCACGGAATTTTTCAATCAACATTTCGGTTTGCTTGATGTCTTTATCTTGTTGCTTCTTGGCTTGCTCCAAGCGCTCGGTATCCTCTTCACGCCGTTCCTTATATTTTGAGAATCCAAACGGGAAATCTAAAACCCTTCCCATGCTGATGTCCAAGGTACGTTTTGTGACATTGTCCAGGAATAAACGGTCGTGGGAAATGAGAATTACCGCTCCCGTAAAGCGTTGAAGGTATTGTTCCAACCAAGCAATGGAGAGAATGTCCAGGTGATTGGTTGGTTCATCCAGTAATAAGGCATCGGGTTCATTCACCAAGATTCGAGCAAGTTCTGCACGCATTTTCCAACCCCCAGAAAAGGTATCTAGAGGCCGGTGAACTTCCTCTTTATCAAAGCCTAACCCTTCTAAAATCGACATAATTTTTTCTTCCCAATTGTACCCATCGTGAATTTGAAAGGATTGGTTGCAGTCCGATAATTCATCGAGTAGGGCTAAATATGAATCAGATTCGTAGTCTGTACGTGTGGTTAAGGCTTCGTTAATGTGTTCGATTTTCTCATTCAGGCCGGTGAGCACTGGGTTTGAAGTTACTAAAAATTCGAATACCGATTTGGAAGTGTTTATTTTAATATCCTGGGATAGCATCCCGATTTTCATCTCTTTTGGAAGGTGAATTCTTCCCTCCGAGGGTTGTATTTGTCCCGTTAATAAGCGAAGCATGGTGGATTTACCCGCCCCATTTTTCCCTACTAAGCCAATTTTATCTCCGCGATTAATTTGTAGGCTAACATCAGAGAATAAAAATCCTTGCGGAAGAAAATAACCAAGTTTTTCGAGTGAAATCATGCGCAAAAATACATCAATGTTTGCAGAGTTAACAGGAATTTATTTGCCTTTGGCTTTCTTAAAATTTCACAAAAGCGAACCAAATCCGAGAAAAAATGTTTATTTTGTATAAAATTCATATTTTAACATGGGTAGACCACCAACACGTCCGGCACGCTTAAAGAACGGCTTTTACATTGAATTAAAAGTGCCAGGATCAAGTTCTATATTAATTAGAAGAGACACCAGAGAGCAAATGATTATGGCCGCAGAAGAATATGCACGTACCAAAACGGTTATTGTGCGTGGTGAAATGTTCAACGACAAATGGATCGCTGAAGATTCAAAAAGCTAAATGAGCTCGAAGTCTCTTGGATTAGTTCCGTGGCTAATTTTCTTTTTTATAGCCTTAGTTTCTATTCCTGTATGCATCGGGTTTGATTTATTATCATTAGCCAAGTTTATTGGTTTTGCCGTTACCGCTTCGCTTGTTGTGGTGCTGCGTATTTGGTTGCATCGTTTAGGTAAATTGGGTAAACCGTCTAGAGTTGCACTCAACTCAAACGACCTATTTGAGTTAAAACGAATTATCCCCGCACTCAAGGACATCCCATCTTCAGATCAAATTGCCTTTCAACACCGAATCGGATTGCTCATGTCACAAGTTACAGTTCAACAGGATGCGTCGCTTGGCACGCTTGATGCATCACCGAAATACCTTGCTATGATTGGGGCCACCCTTTTTCTCTTAAACGGACAAAAGGCTGAGGGTAATTTGCTGTTTTCATTGAATACGGAGCAGGTGTTGCAATTTTCAGAGAATCAACTTACCGGCTCGTTAGAAAGCGCCGTAGCCAACTTGAGCAGCTGTAACGCTGAAACCCTAACGAAGGCGCTTGCCGCTTAGTGTTTTTTCCAATCGCTTATTTTAGTGCTTAGCCCAATGGAATTATTGATTCCTGCTTTGGAATATACCATAAAGCCATAATCTAACCTGAATTTTCGGAAATTAAGGCCTATACCGAAGGATAAGCCTGCCAGTCCTGGCGTTTGCTCCAATTTCAATTCTTGTCTGCGGTGATAATCAAAGCCAATTCTCAGTTGAAATACCCCTTTGGTTACCAATTCTGCTTGGACCGCTAAATGCCGACCAAGTTGTTCGAAAAAACCAACGTTGGGCGGTTGGATAGTGTCTCCGGTTAGGCCGTCAATTTTAGGTAAGATGGAGGGGTCGTAATAACCTATTTTCCATTGATTTAAGTGATGTGCAATGAAGGTAAACCGCAGCGGTGCATGTTTTAATTTAATGCTCAAACTCCCTTGGATTTCCAGGGGTAGTGGATTCAGGGCATCTTCAAATCCGGTATATCCCTTAAATTGAATACCCACATTTCGCGCTAAAAGGCTCGCATGAATTAACTCATTCTTGTGGTGATATTGAACGGCAAAACTACCGGCGAATCCGTAAGAGGAATACGTTTCTAAATACGATCCAATTATACCGGCATTCACCCCCAAGGTAAACACGGGGTTTATGGGATAAGTATAGCTTGCTCCCGCTTGAAAATCAAAGGCGCTGAAAGTATTTGTAGCATTTCCCGTTGCGTCATAGCCTTGAAAAGAACCGTAACTCACGTGGCGAATGAAAGGGACTAAAATTCCTTTTTTTAGAGAAATGGCGGTGGAAACGGTTCCAAAAGTTATCCCTGAAGGCATTATAGCTTGTTGAATCGAGTAATTTCCGATCATAGATTCATTGGCTAATGAGGGATTGAAAATGGCAAAATCGAGCGTTTTGTCTGCCGTTGGTGAGGCATATCCCCCCAAACTGGCTGCTCGGGCACCGGTCGGTAAATTTAAAAACCCAAACACATAATTTCCACCGAGTTGCGCATGCATTTGAGTTGATGTCAAACCAAAGAGTAGCAATAAGTGGATATAGAATAATTTCATCGGCGCTTGTCAACGGCAAAATAACAGTAAAATTGTTTAATTTTAATGAAAAAAGCACATGGATTTTCTAAGGTACGCCGATCAGGTGAAGATTATTGGGAATCACGCGAAATCCTTGGTTTCTATGGAGGTCTTTGACCAACTGAATTCACTCATCTATGAAGCAGGTGGATTAACTGAAGGAGCAGGTGGAAAGTTGCTTGATTCTGCAGTAAAAGCCTCAATACCCTGCGACGGGTATACGCCGGATTCTTTGGTAAAGGCAATGAAAGGTACCATGAGCGATGCTCAACAGTATATAATCATTGGCGATCCCAGTGAATGGATTGTTTCTGCCGCAATTACAACGTATATGCAGAGCGATTACTTAGCGGCAGTGTTCTTTATTTATCCGGTAGGAATGGCCGCGTTAGATAGCCGAAAAGAGCTCGCCCAGCTCATCTTACTGTTAAAGTCAAACCATGTACCTACCTATTTGATGCGGGAGCCAGAATCATTTTTTAAAGGCATTGAACCGAATCATTTGTGGGTTGTAACGCACCTAAAAGACGGGGTTTCTTCGGGTTCATCCATTGAATATTTGTGTGGGTCTCCTCAGTCTTCTGAAGCGAATACGCATGGTAGATAAAAAACATATCGACGTTATTTTCACTGAACTCTTGAATCGATATCAAGGGTTTTTCTTACATCAAATTCGTGCAAAGTTTGAAGGTGAGGAAGTATATGATGTGTATCAAGAATTTTGCATTCACCTCTATCAGATTCTATCGACTAAATACAGCACCGACATTGATTTATTTAATACGCGTTCGTGGTTAAAGGCGGTGGTGTCTAATTTTAGTATTTCGATGCTGCGTAAGAAGCACAAAAAACGCCAAGTAAATCTAATTTCTGAGGAAAAAACAAGCATAGCTCGGGCGAATTACTCAGACGAATCAGACCATACTGATCAACCGAAAGGCGAGCCAGATTATTATCATGCCATGTCGGATGTATTGCTTCAGCTGAGTAAACGCGATGCACTCATACTCAAACTAAAGTACTACTATGGCGTGCCTTCTGCACGCATTGCGCGAATCATGAATGTGGCTCATGTAGATGTAACCATAGGCCGATTAAAGCAACGGATTATTAAAAAATCTGGAGTCAAAGACCTGGACTCCTTGCTCAGTGCCTATCCTTGGTTGAGTTAAGGGAACTCAATACGCCATATGCCGTTCCTTCTTTTCAGGAAATATATCGGCGATAGTTACTAAAATACCGGTTTCTTCTACCCCCCCAAATTCTGGATTTACCGCGGTGCCGAATGTTTTCATAGTAGGCGATAAATTCATGTAAATGTTGACTAATGGAGGAATAAACTCACCTTTTTCTCGAATGTGCGCGTTGAGTACCTTGAATCCATCTTTAAAATCCAACCCGAGCAGTTGGCTGTCCGCATAGGCGCGGTCATAATCCTGAATCAAGGGATGAAAGGGTTTCATCAAGCCTTCTCGGTCGGGAAAATAGGTGTGCATAAAATGTAGCAGAAAATCCCTACTGGCCGTATCGTAATTCGGATACATGGTTACTTTTCCAAAGAAATATTTAATTTCTGGGTGTTCGCGAACTAAAACACCCAGCCCATCCCAAATGTTGTCCAATGCGAATAATCCTTTTCTGGGATTTACCGTTGGTTGAAAATTAGGTTGAACCCAACTGCGGCCAAGTTCAATGGTGTAGGGGAGATATTGACTTATAAAGGCTTCGGTGAAGTCAAAATAATGAGTGGTGGATAAATGGATGTTCCCTTCCTTGTCCATCGCGCGTTCGCAAAATGCAAAGCGATATCCACCGATGATTTCTTCATCTTCCGGTGACCAAACAATGAGTTGCTCATAAGCATATTCTCCGAGGTCGTATTCATCAAGATCGATAGATAAGCCCGTTCCTCCTCCAGACGCCCGGAAGGTAATCTCTCTCAGGCGTCCAATTTCTTGAACTACATTGGGAGCATTTGTATTATTTACAATGTATATTTCATTGTCTCCTTTTCGAGTGGTTCGAATGAGTCCACTGCGGTTGAGTTCTTCTTTCAGAATCGACTTTGAAATTGCTTCAATGATTGGTTCCATGTGTTTTGGGAATGAGGTAAAGTTGTTCTTTTATTTCTTGAGCGATGAGGTGTTCATCTTTGGTGTCCTCCGTTGAATCCAAGATTATAGCATCTCCGGTAGTAAAAACGATTTTCTTCCCCCGTTGTTTATAAAGTTCGTCTGCCAAGTATAACATTTCCAGGGTGCTTTTTATTCCAAGCCATGTTCTTACTCGATGCAAGCCATAAAAGAAACGCGATAATTTTCCCTCAATATGCACTGGAATAATGGGATGTCCCGTTTCCTTAGCATAGGACACAAAGGTGCGTTTCCATTCAAGGTCCATAATCACTCCCTGTTGTTTTCTGCTCACAAGACCGGCTGGAAAAATACATACTGCCTTATCTGAGTTGAACATGGCTGCGATTGTTTTTCGCGTATCACTTCGATTTTTTCCGTGCTTATTAATGCCTACAAATAAGTCTCGCAGCGGCGTTATATTCAATAAGATATCATTTACTAAGAATACTAAATCAGGACGATGGTGCTTCAGTGCCACAATAAATGCGACTCCATCTACGCCCCCAAGGGGATGGTTTAAGGCGATAATTACCGGCCCCGTCTTTGGAATTCGTTCCATTCCATGAAATTCAATGTCAATGCCTAGGTAGGAGATAACTGCCTCACAGAATTCATGATTTTTTAAATGCCCGTTTTCCGCTAGAAAGGCGTTAATTTCTTTTTGATGGATAATGCGCTCTAAGTAGGCGATTACAAATCCTGGCAGTTTGTTTAATAGCTTTGGATTTTTATCCCCAATTATTTTTCGAATGTCGATATGGAGTTCATTCATGCGAAACAAATCTAAGAATAATCTGACATCTCGGGGTTGAATAGAATGCTTAATCCATCGTATGCCGCTTCTACCGTCTGGGGTAACTTAGATTGAATCTCTTCATGAGTACCGAATAAATGAGAGATATGCGTTAGGTAGGTCCGCTTGGGACGAATGTCATCGATAAACGCGAGTGCTTCCTCTAAATTGAAATGGGAAATGTGTGGAGATTCGTGAAGGCAATTAATGATCAATATTGGAATGTCGCGAATTAATTTCCGTGAGGATTCAGGTACGGTTTTAGCATCGGTGATGTAGGCTAAATCTCCCATACGGTATCCAAAAACGCGAAGTTTGTGATGCCAAACGGGGATGGGAGTAATGTGAATGTCATTTATAGAAAAGGGGGTCTCATCAATTTCACACAAGCTTACTTTCGGGATACCCGGATAATTGCTATTGAAGATGTAGGCATAACTCTGATGAAGGGCCTTAATGACTTCGCTGGGAGCGTAAAGCGGCATGGCTTGCGCATGGATGTAATTGAAGGCTCTCACATCGTCTAATCCACCAACATGGTCTCTGTGCTCATGCGTATACAAAATGGCGTCTAATTTCATGACCTTTTCACGCAGCATTTGATACCTGAAGTCAGGTCCTGTATCGATGCAAATGGTATGCTCGGCAACCTCCACCAATACGCTGCTCCGCAAACGGTGATCGTTCTGTTCTTGAGACTGACAAACATAACATGAACAAGCGGGCATGGGAACGCCTTGTGAAGTGCCTGTTCCTAGAAATGTTAACTTACCTTTCACAACCGTACGAGTTTAAATCCAGTCCCTTTTCGAAGGTACAAATTAATAATGGAGCGAATGTCTCGGTTTTCATCTTTTAGTTGAACAAATCGTTTCCAATATTCCGGCGAAGAGCTGTTGAAGTGAAATGGCGCATATCCATGGCCTCTGTAGGTTCCCCGTTCAATCCAAATAATGCTGCGTTCCATTTTTGAACGGCCTTTATCAATGATGTAAAAGCTGTCTTCTTCATAACTCATAGCACGGATCATTTGGCTTACCTTTTCATTGTATTCGTCCAGCGGTTCAATGCCAATACACGCGCCTGCACATTGTTTAATGGAGTAATGAAAGCACGCATCCTTGGTGGGATAAACCCCATTGATTTTTTGGCATAAGCCGAATTGATCACCACGGATTTTTATAAAATCATGGGCTTCTTTTCTAGAGTTGAAATAGGTTATTGGTGCAGCGGATGATTTACTGGTAAGACCCACCTTCAGGGTTAAATACCCTTGATCATCCGGTTCATCGTAGAGTCCATAGGTGAAAATCGATTTTCTTAACTGTCGATTGAATTTTGGTTTGTGAGTCTTAATCAGCTCGCTTTCTAGCAACATCGCAATTAACTCTGAGCCCGTTAGCTCGTGTTCAATCCGAGCAATTTCTTGCATCATGATTTCACCTTTGTGGGTACTGTTATTGCGCAAGTGTTGTTCCACGCGCTTTTTTATGTTTTTACTCTTTCCGATGTAGATGAGGTGATTGAATTCATCATAAAAGCGATAAACCCCCGCCTTCGTAGGTAGTTCATCAATTGCATCGATGCTTAATTTTGGATTTACTTTTTTCGGATTAATCTCATGCTGAATAAAAGATGCCAAGTTATTGGGATCCTTGTGATACATGAGGTCGAATATTTTTGCGGTAGCCAAGGCATCTCCGCCAGCGCGGTGTCTTCCATCAATGGGAATGCCAAGGGAAGCAGCAAGTTTTCCTAAACTATAGGAATCGTATCCAGGAATGACGAACCTAGCGGCGCGAACGGTACAAAGGTGTGGAAATCGAAAGTCGTAGCCAAGACTTTTAAATTCATGACGCAACATGCCATAGTCAAATCCAACATTATGCGCCACGAAAACACATCCTTCGCAAAAGGAAAGAATTTCTTTGGCGAGTTCATAAAACTTCGGTGCCTCCGCAACCATCGGATTTGTTATGCCCGTGAGACGTACAATAAACTCCGGGATAGGCTGCTCAGGGTTTATTAGCGAGACCAATTCATCAATGATTTGAGTCCCGTCGTATTTGTACATAGCAATTTCAGTAATCTTAGATTGTTTTGGACTTCCTCCGGTGGTTTCAACATCAACGATTACATAGTGCATATTGCGAAATTAGAAATCTTGGGTAAATGAAAAGCCATTCCTCTATTAAACTATCTTGAATTCTATACATTGGCATAAATATTCAACGTTTGGAGTGCATTAAATGCTTTTTTCAATCAATAAAATCGTAATTTTAACCTTGAATCAATTACGCAGAAATTTATAAAGCTATGAGAACAAGCCTATTTTTTGGAATCCTTTTTCTATCTCTTTCCCTAGTTGCACAAAGTAACTTAACCGTATTTAACAACGGTGGTCAAAAGTTTTACCTCATAATGAATGGGATCAAACAAAATTCAGTGGCGCAGACCAATGTAGTGGTTAGTGGTATTAAAAATGGAGGATATTCTGTTAAGTTGATCTTTGAAGACGGAAAAACAAAAGACATCGATAAAAATTTCTTTTTGGATACACCACAGGATGTAACAACGAGAGTTGTTTTTAAAAAAGGTGTTGGGAAACTTCAGCTAGTAAGCATGGAGCCGGTTGCCGGAACAGTTGCTGCAGGTTCTGTCACCTATCGTCCGGATAACACTGCGGTTTTTTCGGATGCAGTGACAACCACCACCACTACAACTACTCAAACGGTTTCTACGGAATCTTCAACCGTTGGTGGAAATACTACCAATGGAAATGGGAATGGAAGTGTTGGAATTCAATTCACCGCAACTACGCCAACGCCAACCACTCCAAATACCAATACCCCAGTGACGCCTTCTAATGATGGAAACGGAAGTGTAAATATTTCGGTGACAGATCCGGTTAATGGGGAGAACATCAACATGAATGTTAATATAGACATGAATGGCGCGGTGGTAGATCCAAATGCGCAGAACGTGAATATGAACATGAATGTGAATGTTTCAGGAAATGGAATCCAAGAAAACACAAGCACAACGCGTCCAGGGGCTAATGCCAATGTGAATGTGGGAACTACAACAAATAGCACAACGCAACAAACAACCACGAATGGTGCTAATGTTAATGTTAATGTCAACGGAAATGGCGTTAATCCAAGTGTGAATGCAACGGTTCCTGGTGCAACAACCAATGTTACGGTGAATGGGGGAACAGTGACTCAGAATTCTTCCAATACCACGGTAACTACCACCACCACAACTACGAATGCAACTACTACGGTGAATGGCACGACCAATGTGAATAATGGAAGCAATATGACAAATACCGTTGGTGGAACGTCAAATGGCCGCATGGTATGTTCAAAAACCCTTTCGAATGTAGAAACCTTGAAGACCGAATTGAATGGATATTCTTTTGAAGATGACCGAGTAGGGGCATTAAAAATATCTTTGAAAAATAAATGTTTGTACGCGGCGGATGCGGTTCAAATTATGGATTTATTCACCTTCGATGCGAATCAATTAGAGGTAGCTAAGTTTCTTTCTGATCACTTAGTAGATTACGACAATGCCTCAAGCCTTGCAGCTAAGTTTGCTTTTGATTCCTCCAAAATGGAGTACATGGAATATGTAGGGAGGGATTAGGATTCTGGAGACAAGGTGTTGAGTGTTTAGTAACGAGTGTTTAGTGACAAGTGTTTAGTGACGAGTGTTTAGTGACGAGTGTTTAGTGAAGAGGTTTAGTTGAATAAAATCAGCGATGTGCCTACCATGACTGAGGATTAAATTTTTTGATTAATAAGAAATTAATTTTCTTTTCGTTCTTTGAGTATTTTATGTTAATAGAACGATTTGAAGATATAGTAGCTTGGAAAAAAGCAAAAGAGCTTACCTTGGAAGTTTATAAGTTATTTGAATATTGCAAAGACTTTGGTTTCAAAGATCAAATACAACGAGCTTCAATTTCCATTATGAATAATATTGCTGAGGGTTTTGAGCGGGGCACTAATAAACAATTTCAGTATTTTCTTTATGTTGCAAAAGCCTCATGTGCTGAGGTTCGATCCATGTTAATCATAGCTAAAGATCTTGGTAGAATTACAGCGACTAGTTTTCAATTTTTATTCAGACTTACCGAAGAAATTTCAAAAATAATAGCTGGATTGTTGCGATCTATAAAGTAATTTACAGCACGTGAAATAAAATGCGTTTTGACAATATTTTTGTTGGGATTCGTGTAGAGAAAAATAACTATTAAATAATTGTCAATAATCTTCTGTGTTTAGGAAGCTTGAAGAAATATATTTCTAACTTCACCTCGAACTTTAAAATTTTAATAATGAAAAAAATGATCGCCGTATTGGCATTTGGACTGATGTCCTTTGGAGCTGGGGCACAAGTAGTGGTAGATGGTACCAACATCAATGATTTGGACATTAAATATGTTGAACTAGTTGGTCAATCGAAATTACTTAGCTTAACCAAAATAAAAGTATTTGTGGATTATGGACAAGATTTCTCATGGAAACAGCAAGCCATTAAAAATACAGAAGGAAAAATTGCAGCATTTAACAGTATGATTGATGCATTGAATTTCATGGATGCCAACGGCTGGGAATATGTTAGTAATTACTTGATCAACAATAACGGTGAATTAACATATAAATTTCTGTTACATAAAAAGGAAAAGTAGGATTTTCAATTAGAATGTAATCATTAAAATCTCTCCGTTGTGGAGGGATTTTTTTTTGTAACGGAGTTTTTAATAAAGTGGGGTTCCTAAATAAACATCAGCAAAACGAAACCAGGGTAATCAGAAGTTTCATTGTTTCATCACTTTTTTGTTGCCTTTAATGCGTATACCATAGGAAGGTGATGTTGCATATGCGAGATTCTAAACCTCCCCGGTTCAAATTCTACGGTATGTTGGAAGCAGTTATATGGAGAGTAATCGTATTCTTGGAATGAGTTAATTTCTAATCCGCGTCGAATTAGCGGGGACAAAACGTCGCTGATGCCATGGTTCCACATCACATAGTCTTGGGTGAGTTCCGCACCTTGATCTGCATATGTTCCGGTGTACGTTTCATGGATAGCCTCGGTGCTTCGATAGGGATATTTAACGGCAGAGAAATCATCATCAAACATCCACACCACGGGATGGAATTCTACAAAAATAAATTGCCCTTGGGGTTTCATGAATTGTGAAACAATACTGGCCCACGCATCCAAATCTGGCAACCATCCGATGGTACCATAGCTCGTGAATACGATGTCAAAGGTCTCGGTTAAGTGCTGCGGTAACTCGTAAATGTTGCAACAAATAAATCGAACATCTGCTTGAGTTTCTATTGCAATTTTTCGTGCGCAGTCAATGGCCTTATCTGAAAAATCCACAGCGGTAACCTGAGCGCCCATTCGTTGCAAGGAGATGCTGTCTTGTCCAAAATGGCACTGGAGGTGTAAAACGGACTTGCCTTGAATGTTTCCTAATAACTCGAGTTCGATGCCTTTCAAGGAGGATTTTCCTTTTAAGAAATTGGTCTGGTCGTAAAAATCCGATGCAATATGGATTTCGGTTTTATTATTCCAAGCGATTCGGTTGATCTCTAGGTAGTTTGAGGTTGGGGCCATGAAATAAAGATAACATAAATGTATATCGTACAATTAAACCACTTGAATCCTGAGGTTAACGGTTGATGTAGCCTTACCCTTTTTCAAACA
>DBCM01000085.1 GCA_002293045.1 Flavobacteriales bacterium UBA958
GATCTAGAAATGGTATGCCTGCAAAAGGATTCAAAACTAGATCCAAAACAAAGTATTCGAATAAGTTCATTATAGAAAGAAGAAAAAAATAACGTAGTATGAGTCGTTCATTAAAAAAGCCGCCTTTTGTTCACTACAAATTGATGAAACGAGTGGATGATGCCCAAGCTTCAAACAGCAAGGCAGTAATCAAAACTTGGTCGCGTGCGTCAACAATTACCCCGGATTTCGTTGGTTTAACCTTCGCAGTTCATAACGGTCACAAGTTCATCCCTGTATTTGTTACAGAGAATATGGTAGGTCACAAATTGGGTGAATTCTCTCCAACGAGAATTTTCCGAGGGCATGCCGGAAATAAAAAAGATAAAAAACGATAAGATAAATTTTAAGTCATGGGTGCTAGAAAAAGACTAAGGGCTGAGAAGTTGAAAGACGAGAAAAAGCAAATTGCCGTTGCGCAGTTGAATGATTCGAAGATTTCTCCCCGTAAAATGAGAATGGTTGCTGATTTAATTCGCGGAGTTGAAGTGAATAAGGCACTAAATATTTTAAGCCATAACTCCAAGTTTGCAGCAGTAGATTTAGCGAAGCTTTTGCGCTCCGCAATCTCCAACTGGGAACAAAAAAATGAAGGTAAAGACCTAAGTGAGGAGAAAGTGGTTGTTAAATCAATCGAAGTTGCCGGAGGAGCGATGCTGAAAAGAATTCAACCAGCACCACAAGGACGTGCACACAGAATTAGAAAAAGATCAAATCATGTTACAATCATCGTTGATGGTGTAAATTCTTAAGAATATGGGACAAAAGACAAATCCAATAGGTAATCGATTAGGCTACATCCACGGATGGGAATCTAACTGGTATGGTGGTAGAAACTACAAAGATAAAATCGTTGAAGACGATCAAATCAGAAAGTATATTAATGCGCGTTTGGCAAAGGCAAGTATTGCTAAGATCATCATCGAACGCACATTGAAATTGGTTACTGTAACCATCAATACCGCTCGTCCAGGTGTAATCATTGGTAAAGGAGGACAAGAAGTAGACAAGTTAAAAGAAGAGCTAAAAAAACTTACGAAGAAAGAGATTCAAATCAACATCTTCGAGGTTAAGCGCCCTGAACTTGATGCGCGATTGGTCGCTGATGCGGTGGCACGTCAATTGGAAGCGCGTATTTCGTTTCGTAGAGCCATTAAAATGGCTATTGCAGGAACCATGCGCTTAGGAGCTGAAGGAATTAAAATCAAAATTTCCGGACGATTGAATGGTGCTGAAATGGCGCGTTCAGAAATGTACAAAGACGGAAGAACACCGTTGCATACGTTCAGAGCAGACATCGACTATGCATTGTCTGAAGCACACACCACCTATGGTCGCTTGGGAATTAAAGTATGGATTTGTAGAGGAGAAGTTTATGGAAAACGTGATCTTTCTCCGAATGTAGGAATGTCCTCAGCGAATGCAAACACAGGAGGTGGCGGTTCAGCTGCACCTAAAAGAAAGAAAAAGTAATACGCTTAAAAGAGTACTAAAATGTTACAACCAAAAAGAACGAAGTTCAGAAGAGTACAGAAAGGAAGAAATCGAGGTTTAGCACAGCGTGGTTCATCGATTGCTTTTGGATCGTTTGGTCTAAAAACCTTAGAGCCAGGATGGATCACTTCACGTCAAATTGAAGCTTCTCGTATTGCGGTAACGCGTTACATGAAACGAGAAGGAAAAGTGTGGATTCGAATTTTCCCAGATAAACCGGTAACAGCGAAACCAGCTGAAGTACGGATGGGTAAAGGAAAGGGTGCACTGAGTCATTGGGTTGCTGTAGTTAAACCAGGTCGAATTATGTTTGAAGCAGATGGTGTTTCTTATGAAATAGCCAAAGAAGCAATGCGACTTGCCGCTCAAAAGTTACCTGTAAAATGTAAGTTCGTGGTTCGTAATGACTTTGAAATACCTGCTTAATATTAGAAGATGAAGACACAAGATATATCAAAATTATCACAAGAAGAATTGAATCGCAAACTTGCAGAGTTGCAGAATCAAATGATTTCTTTGACCTTAACACACAAAACGGCTCCTATTGAGAACCCAATGAGAATTAAGAGTTTAAGAAAGACCATTGCCAGATTTAATACGGAATTAACCAAAAGAAACAGTGCTGTTGCAGCGCAATAATTGATGCTTAACATGGAAAAGCGAAATTTAAGAAAAGAAAGAATCGGGATTGTAACCAGCGACAAAATGGACAAGTCTATTGTTGTTGCTGTGGAGCGAAAGAAAAAACACCCGAAATACGGAAAGTTCGTTAAAACGACTACAAAATTTGTAGCGCACGACGAAACGAACGACTGCCACACGGGCGACACAGTAAAGATTATGGAAACGCGTCCTTTGAGCAAATCAAAGAACTGGCGCTTAGTAGAAATTGTTGAAAGAGCGAAATAACCTGAGAGATGATACAAACAGAATCAAGATTAGCAGTTGCGGATAATTCCGGTGCCAAAGAAGTGCTTTGCATAAGAGTGTTGGGCGGTACCCGCAGACGATACGCTTCCATCGGTGACAAAATAGTGGTTGCAGTGAAAAGTGCGATGCCTACCGGAGCTGTAAAAAAAGGATCCGTAGCTACTGCCGTGGTAGTGCGCACCAGAAAAGAAATCCGACGTCCCGACGGTTCTTACATTCGATTCGATGATAATGCATGCGTAATTTTGAACCAAGCCGGTGAAATGCGTGGTACACGTATCTTTGGACCTGTTGCTCGAGAATTACGTGAGAATAATTATATGAAAATCGTTTCATTAGCACCAGAGGTGTTGTAATTTAAAGAGATATGCAATCGAAGTTAAAAATAAAAGTAGGAGACCTCGTAAAAGTCATCAGTGGCGACTCCAAAGGTCAAGAAGGTAAGATTACCTCAATTAATCGTATCAAAATGCGTGCAACCGTAGAAGGCGTTAACCTAGTGAAACGTCATACTAAGCCAAGCGCATCTAATCCACAGGGTGGTATTGAGGAAAAAGAAGGAACAATTCATATTTCCAATCTAATGTTAGTGGTTGCTGGTGTAGCATCACGGATAGGTAGAAAGGAAGATGATAAAGGTAAATTAGTACGTTTTTCAAAGAAATCAGGGGAGGTGATTAAATAATGACTTACACACCACGACTTAAAGAGAAGTATCAAACTGTAATTATTAAGGAATTAACTGAACAGTTTGGATATAAATCAAGCATGCGAGTGCCTAAATTGATCAAGATTGTATTGAGTCAAGGAATGGGTGACGCGGTTGCTGATAAAAAGTTAATCGAAAGCGCTGCAGCGGATTTATCGAGAATTGCTGGTCAAAAAGCGATAACGACAAATTCGAAAAAAGATATTTCGAATTTCAAACTCCGTAAAGGGATGCCAATCGGAACGAAAGTTACGCTTCGTGGAGATCGTATGTATGATTTCCTAGATCGTTTTCTTTCCGTTTCACTTCCTAGAACGCGAGACTTTAGAGGGATCAATCCAAAAGGATTTGATGGCCGTGGAAACTTTAATCTAGGGATAAAAGAACACATCATCTTTCCAGAAATCGATATCGATAAGGTAAACAAAATTCTCGGAATGGATATTACGTTGGTAACAACAGCCGAGAGTGATGAAGAGGCAAAAGCATTGTTAGACGCATTTGGATTTCCATTTGTAAAAAAATAATAGAAGATGGCAAAAGAATCAATGAAAGCGCGTGAGCGCAAAAGAGAACGGATGGTGGCTCGATATGCAAATAAACGAGAGCAACTGACCAAAGTTTTGAAATCAACTTCAACGAGTGAAGAGGTTATTAATCAAAAATGGGATGCAATGATGGCCCTTCAGAAAATACCTGCAAATTCAGCGAAAATTAGACTTCACAACCGTTGCGGTTTAACCGGACGTCCTCGTGGTTACATGCGTCATTTTGGGATTTCAAGGGTAACGTTTAGAGAAATGGCCTTGGCTGGAAAAATCCCAGGAGTTCGTAAAGCTAGTTGGTAATATTATAAAGTTTAAAAAGAAATGACTACAGATCCAATCGCAGATTTTTTAACTCGTATCCGTAACGCAAGTGCAGCGGGGTTAAAAATGGTTGAAATTCCAAGTTCAAACACAAAGCGTGCAATGACACAGATTTTGTTTGATCAAGGATATATCCTGAACTATAAGTTTGAGGAAGACAACAAACAAGGTACCATCAAAATTGCGTTGAAATATAACGTTTCCACGCGTATTCCTGCAATTACGAAGTTACAGCGAATTTCCAAGCCAGGATTACGAAAGTACGCAGGTTCAGAAGAACTTCCACGTGTATTGAACGGACTTGGTATCGCCATGATTTCTACGTCAAAAGGAGTGATTACCGACAAGGAAGCACGTAAATTGAATGTGGGTGGTGAAGTATTGTGTTACGTATATTAAAAATTGAAAGATGTCAAGAATTGGTAAATTACCCATCACAATCCCTGCAGGCGTAGAATATAGCTTGAACGGAAACGTGGTTTCCATTAAAGGAAAAAAAGGGACTTTAACACAAGATATAGATTTGTCTAGTGTTTCATTGAGCTTAGAAGATAACGTCCTTACGATTACCCGCGCCAGCGAGTCTCCTAATCATCGGTCAAAACACGGGTTATATCGTGCTTTAATCCAAAACATGATTGTTGGGGTTACCGAAGGGTTTAAGAAACAAATGGAAGTTGTAGGTGTTGGATATCGTGCCAATGCGAACGGACAGTTGCTTGAATTAGCACTTGGTTTTTCTCACCAGATTGTTTTCGAGATTCCAAAAGAAGTCGTTTGTACAACGGTTACGGAAAAAGGAAAGGCTCCGGTAGTTAGTTTGGAGTCCCACGATAAACAGTTGTTGGGTGCAGTAGCTGCAAAAATCCGAAGCTTTAGAAAACCTGAACCATACAAAGGAAAAGGAATCAAGTTCGTTGGAGAAGAAATTAGAAGAAAGGCTGGTAAATCAGCAGGTAAAAAATAATAGGTAACGACATGGCACTAAACAAAGTTTTAAGAAGAGCGAAAATCAAGCGTAGAATCAGAAAGAAAGTTTTTGGCACCTCTGCGATTCCAAGATTATCTGTATTTAGAAGTAACAAGCAGATCTATGCTCAGATTATCGATGATACAACAGGTAAAACACTTGCTTCAGCAGGATCGTTGAAGCATGAAGAAGCACAAAAAGCGGCTAAATTGGAACAAGCAGCAATGGTTGGAAAAATGATCGCAGAAAATGCTACTAAAGCAGGCATACAAGCAGTTGTGTTTGATCGAAATGGTTATTTATATCACGGAAGAGTGAAATCACTTGCTGATTCGGCTCGAGAAAGTGGACTTAAATTTTAATAAGAATGAGTACGCAACAAAATTTAAACAGAGTAAAATCGGCAGACATTGAGTTAAAAGATAAACTCGTTGCCGTAAACCGTGTAACAAAAGTAACCAAAGGGGGTAGAACGTTTAGTTTTTCTGCAATCGTTGTGGTTGGAGATGAAAACGGAGTGGTAGGTCATGGCCTTGGAAAAGCTAAAGAAGTAACTGAAGCAATTACTAAAGGAATTGACGACGCAAAGAAAAACCTGATTCGTGTTCCGATTCGTAAAGGAACCGTTCCTCATTCCCAAAAAGGTAAATACGGGGGTGCAGAGATTTTACTGAAGCCAGCCACAGATGGTACTGGGGTAATTGCAGGAGGTGCAATGCGTGCTGTCCTTGAGAGCGTTGGTGTTCACAATGTACTTGCGAAATCTCAAGGGTCATCAAATCCTCACAATGTGGTTAAAGCTACCATGGATGCGCTTTCTAAAATGCGTGATGCATCAGCAGTGGCCCGTCAACGAGGAATTGATCTTGATAAAGTGTTTAACGGGTAATTTTCAAACAATGAGTGTAATTAAAATCAAACAGGTAAGAAGTGCTATTAAGCGTCCAGCTGATCAAAAAGCTACCATTAAAGCACTAGGATTTAAACGCCTAAATCATGTGGTTGAAAAAGAAAGCACCCCACAGATTTTAGGTATGATAAATAAGGTAAAGCACCTTATTCAAATCGTTGATTAACAAGATAATAACTTAGAAATGGGTTTACATAATTTAACGCCGGCCGCTGGATCGGTTAAAAGTGAGAAAAGAATTGGTAGAGGACAAGGTTCAGGCCGTGGTGGTACTTCAACACGTGGTCACAAAGGAGCAAAATCTCGTTCAGGATACTCGAAAAAAATAGGGTTCGAAGGGGGGCAAATGCCTTTGCAACGACGTGTACCTAAGTTCGGATTTAAGAACATCAACCGAGTTGAGTATAAAGCGATCAATTTAGATTCATTACAAATGCTTGCGGAAACTAAAAGCATTACTGATTTTAACCTAGATACGTTCTTAGATAATGGATTGATTTCAGGGACGAAATTGGTTAAAATTTTAGGACGCGGTGAATTAAAGGTCGCTGTAAACGTAAGTGCGCATCATTTTTCTGCAACAGCAACTGCAGCGATTGAAGCAGCAGGAGGTAGCGTTACCAAAATCTGATAATAAAGTAACATGAAAAGATTCATAACCAATCTGAAAAACATTTGGAACGTTGTTGAACTTCGTCAACGGATTCTATTAACCCTAGGGTTGGTGCTTGCATATCGTATTGGATCCTTTGTTATCTTACCTGGGATTAATTACAGTATTTTGGAAAGCGCCTCGGCAGGTGGGTCCGATACGCAAAAAGGAATAGAGAATTTACTATCACTTTTTTCAGGAGGCGGTTTTTCCAATGCGTCTATCATGGCGTTGGGAATTATGCCTTACATCTCGGCAAGCATCATCATGCAGTTGCTTGGTATGGCAGTGCCAGCGGTTCAAAAATTGCAGAACGAAGGTGAATCTGGACGTAAAGTAATCAATAATTACACACGTATTTTAACCATTGTTATTTGTGCCCTTCAAGCACCTTCTTATCTTAAAATGTACGTTGAACAGAAGGGAGCATTACCAGACGATCCATCTACATTTTGGTGGGCACAAACCATTATCATCCTTGTTGCAGGTTCCATGTTTGCGGTTTGGTTGGGGGAACGCATCACAGAGAAAGGCATCGGAAACGGAATCTCATTGTTAATCGCCGTTGGAATTTTGTCTCGCTTACCGGGGGCATTCATTGCTGAAGTAGGTAAGTCTTTTGAAGGTGGTAATTTAATTAAGTTAGTTATAGAGGTCGTAGTGCTTATGCTTATTATTTTAAGTGTGATCCTGATTGTTCAAGGGGTCCGACGGGTACCGTTGAATACCGCCAAAGGAGTGGTAGGTAACCGCGCAGTAGAAGCTCAGCAAACGAGAAATTACCTTCCACTTAAAGTGAATGCAAGTGGTGTAATGCCGATTATTTTTGCACAGGCGATTCTAACCATTCCAATGACTATTTTCCTAAGTGCAACCGATTCTAAGGGTGGAGGGAATATCGTTCAACGGATTTTGAGCGATCCCTACGGATTGTGGTACAATGTGATCTTGGTAGTTATGATTGTTGTGTTTACGTATTTCTACACGGCAATCATGATCAACCCACGTAAAATCGCCGATGATCTGAAGCGAAGCGGTGGTTTTGTTCCAGGGGTTAGACCCGGAGATGAAACTGCGCATCATATTGATGATTTAGTAACGCGAATTACCTTCCCAGGATCATTGTTCTTGGCCGCGATCGCAGTGATTCCCGCAGTAGCCAAAATTGCCGGAGTAAATGATTCTTTTGCCATGTTCTTTGGGGGAACTTCCCTATTGATTATGGTGGGGGTTGTGTTAGATACCTTGCAACAAATTGAAACGTATTTATTGAACCGACACATGGACTCTTTAATGGGAGATACCAAGGTAAGAGGTAGAAGAGGAGCTAACGAATTATCAGGATTTTAAGCAATGGCAAAACAATCATCCATAGAACAAGACGGAACTATTTTAGAAGCATTACCCAATGCAATGTTCCGTGTTGAACTACAAAATGGACATGTGATCACCGCGCATATTTCTGGTAAAATGAGAATGTTTTATATTAAAATTTTACCCGGGGATCGAGTTAAGGTTGAAATGTCTCCCTATGATTTAACCAAAGGTAGGATTTCATTTAGATACAAATAATTAATACATAGAAAATGAAAGTTAGAGCATCTGTTAAAAAGCGAACTGCGGATTGCAAAATTGTAAAGCGAAAAGGAAGGGTTTACGTGATCAACAAAAAGAACCCGAAATTAAAACAACGACAAGGATAAAACAGGATATATGGCACGTATTGCAGGTATAGATTTACCAAAAAACAAAAGAGGAGTTATCGGATTAACCTACATTTATGGGATTGGTCGAAGTACTTCTAAAAAAATTCTAACCGATAACGGAATCGATGAGAACCTTAAGGTTCAAGATTGGAATGATGACCAATTATCAGCCATTCGAACTTCAGTCAATGAAGTGAAGACGGAAGGACAATTGCGCTCTGAAGTTCAAATGAACATCAAGCGTTTAATGGACATTGGTTGTTACCGAGGAATCCGTCACCGTGCAGGGTTGCCATTACGTGGTCAACATACGAAGAATAACTCGAGAACGAGAAAAGGTAAGAGAAAAACTGTTGCCAACAAGAAAAAGGTAACTAAATAATAAGTAATAACATGGCAAAATCCAATCAAAAGAAGAAGAAAAATGTCAAGGTTGAAGCGGCAGGTGAAGCACACATCCAAGCCAGCTTTAATAACATCATTGTTTCCTTGACAAACAATGCCGGACAAGTGATCTCATGGTCATCGGCAGGAAAAATGGGCTTCAAAGGTTCGAAAAAGAACACCCCGTATGCCGCTCAGCTAGCCGCTGAAGACGCAGCGAAAGAAGCGCATGACTTCGGACTACGTAGAGTTCGTGTTTTTGTAAAAGGACCTGGCGCTGGTCGTGAATCAGCGATTCGATCCCTACACAATACAGGAATTGAAGTAACTGAAATTATTGATGTGACACCACTACCGCACAACGGTTGTCGTCCACCAAAGAAACGAAGAGTATAATTTTATTTAACCAGTCATCGAAGGAAAATGCCTTAATTCATGACTAAAAATTAATAATAATGGCAAGATATAGAGGTCCTAAGTCAAAAATCGCTCGTCGATTCAGAGATCCAATTTTTGGTCCTGATAAAGCACTTGAGCGTAGAAGTTATGGTCCCGGACAACACGGGCCTTCCAAGCGAAGAGGTGGAAAACAATCTGAATACGCTATTCAGTTGGGTGAAAAACAAAAAGCAAAATATACCTACGGTATTCTTGAGCGTCAGTTCTCAAATATGTTTGAGAAAGCGTCACGAATGAAAGGGATTACCGGGGAGAACTTGCTGCAATTGTGTGAATCACGTCTCGATAACATGGTATACCGTTTAGGTATTGCACCTTCTCGAAGAGGAGCACGTCAATTGGTGGGTCACCGTCACATTACCGTGAACGGAGAGATTGTAAATGTACCATCATTTCATGTTCGACCAGGCGATGTAGTTAGTGTTCGAGAAAAATCTAAATCACTAGAAGCCATCGTAACCTCGTTAAATTCAATCAATAAAAGATTAGATTGGATCGATTGGGATGGAGCTACCATGGCGGGTAAATTAATCAATATGCCTTCTCGTGATATGATTCCTGAAAACATCAAGGAACAGTTAATCGTCGAATTGTATTCTAAATAATTTTTAATCTCAACAATGGCAATACTTAATTTTCAAAAACCGGATAAAGTTGTAATGCTCCAGTCGGATGCGTTTAATGGAGAATTTGAATTTCGCCCCTTAGAACCAGGATATGGTATTACAATCGGTAACTCCCTAAGAAGAATCTTGTTGTCTTCTCTAGAAGGGTTTGCAATCTCCTCGATACGCCTTGAAGGTGTAGATCATGAGTTTAGTACCATGAAAGGAGTGGTTGAAGACGTAACTGAAATGATTCTAAATCTAAAGCAGGTTCGTTTCAAACAACAAATTGACTCTGTGGAAAATGAAACGGTTATAATTTCTATCACCGGTCAAACTACATTAACGGCAGGAGATATTGGCAAATTTACGAATGGTTTTCAAGTACTGAATCCAGACCTCGTGATTTGTAATATGGAACCATCCGTAAAATTAGAAATGGAATTGTCCATCATCAAAGGTCGCGGTTATTATCCGTCCGAAGAGAACAAAATCGAAGATGCTCCATTTGGAACTATTTTCATCGATTCCATCTTTACCCCAATCAAAAATGTTCAATACACCATTGAAAATTATCGGGTAGAACAAAAAACAGATTACGAAAAATTGGTATTGAATATTACCACTGACGGATCTGTTCAGCCGAAAGAAGCACTGAAAGAGGCAGCAAAAATCCTGATTCAGCATTTCATGTTGTTTTCCGATGAGCGCATCACCCTGGATAATGAAATGAAAACCGAAACAGAAGAGTTCGATGAAAGTTCATTGCACATGCGTCAGTTGTTAAAAACAAAATTGGTAGATATGGACTTGTCTGTACGTGCCTTAAATTGTTTGAAGGCAGCAGAAGTAGACACCCTTGGTGATTTGGTTTCTTTCGCGAAATCAGACTTATTGAAATTCCGAAATTTCGGTAAGAAATCACTCACCGAACTGGAAGATCTTGTGGATAATAAAGGTCTTACGTTTGGAATGAATGTAGCAAAGTATAAATTAGACAGAGACTAGTCGCAAAGACCTGAGAGATGAGACACGGAAATAAATTAAACCATCTAGGAAGAAAATCAGCCCATAGAAAGGCAATGATTTCAAACATGGCTTGTTCATTGATTCAACACAAACGGATCAATACAACCCTGGCAAAGGCAAAAGCGCTTCGCGTTTTTGTTGAACCCCTCCTAACAAAATCAAAAACGGATTCTACACACTCACGTCGTGTGGTATTCTCCTATTTGCAAAATAAGGAAATTGTAACTGAATTATTCAGAGACATTGCCCCAAAAATCGCAGAGCGTAACGGTGGATATACCCGCATTATTCGTACAGGATACCGTCTCGGAGATAATGCCGAAATGTGTATGATAGAATTAGTTGA
The DNA here is from genome assembly GCA_002293045.1 of Flavobacteriales bacterium UBA958. Lineage (GTDB taxonomy): Bacteria > Bacteroidota > Bacteroidia > Flavobacteriales_D > Crocinitomicaceae > UBA952. The sequence continues at coordinate 11,103 of DBCM01000085.1, forward strand.
TTTTAATGAAATTTACAACACGGACCGTACTAAGAAAACAACCCGTCGTTCCCGTCGTGGTGGTTCAGGTGCTGCAAAAGAAACTTCATCGAATGATTCAACGAATATCTCTGAAGATGCCGTAGAAGTAATTGAACCAAGTGCTGAAGTAGCGGTTGAAGAAGCTGTTGTAGTAGAAGAAACCCCAGCGGTTGAAGAAGTTGCTGCAGTTGAAGAAACTCCAGCGGTTGAAGAAGTTGTTGCAGTAGAAGAAACTCCAGCGGTTGAAGAAGTTGTTGCAGTAGAAGAAACTCCAGTGGTTGAAGAAGTTGCTGCAGTAGAAGAAACTCCAGCGGTTGAAGAAGTTGCTGCAGTAGAAGAAACTCCAACGGTTGACGAGGCTCCATCTACAGATGAAACTTCGGCTTCAGAAGATTCAGCAGCGGATGAAGAAGAACCAAAAGCATAAGCTATTCACATGTGTTGATAAAAAAAGACGACTTATGGTCGTCTTTTTTGTTTTAGGCAAGTGACGCTTCGTTTGAAGCGATTAATTTTGTTAAAATATTTCCATGACAGATTTAAAACCCGCATTGCTCGTTTTAGAAGACGGCACGGTGTTCCACGGAACAGCAATAGGCGCAATAGGTACAGCCACAGGTGAGATTGCATTCAATACCGGGATGACTGGTTATCAAGAAGTTTTTACCGATCCTTCCTATTTTGGACAACTTTTAGTGATGACTACGGCACATATTGGAAATTATGGAGTGCACAAGACTGAAGTTGAATCAGAAAAGGTGATGATTTCTGGACTAATCACGAAAAAGTTTTCAAATGGCTATTCTCGCCCCTCCGGATATTCGTCATTACAGGATTTATTTGTTGCACAAAATAAAGTGGGAATTGCCGATGTTGATACCCGAGCATTAGTGCGCCATATTCGAAGTAAAGGAGCGATGAATGCGATAATTTCTTCTGAAAATTTGAATACTGAAGCGCTTAAATCCCAGTTAGCTACGATTCCAGATATGAATGGGCTTGAATTGTCTTCGAAGGTAGCAACCACCGAAGCTTATGATGTGCTTCCTGAACATGTTGAGGCTAAATTTAGAGTAGCTTTGCTAGACTTTGGTGTGAAAAAGAATATCATTCGTTGCCTAACAGACCGTGGGTGCCATGTACGGGTATTTCCATTAAACGCCACCTTGGAGGAAATCAACCGCTTTGAACCGCAAGGATACATGTTATCCAACGGACCGGGAGATCCCTCCGCGATGCCAAACGCTATTGCCTTGGTAAAAGACATTGTAGCCTTGAATCGACCTGTATTTGGCATATGTCTAGGACATCAGATTTTAGGATTAAGCCAAGGGTTGAAGACCGAGAAAATGTTCAATGGGCATCGTGGAATAAATCACCCCATCAAGAATTTAAAAACAGGAAAAGGAGAAATCACTTCCCAGAATCATGGATTTGTGATTACTAAAGAGAGTATTGATGCGCAGACCGAAATGGAGGTTACCCATGTTCATTTGAATGATCATACCATAGCGGGAATCGCTATGAAAACTAAACCTGTATTTTCAGTTCAATATCACCCCGAGGCCTCTGCAGGTCCACATGACTCCAGGTATCTTTTCGATCACTTTATTAACCAACTTATCTAACCCAACTTATGAGTTTCATAGCAAATGTGTACGCACGGCAAATTTTAGATTCTCGCGGAAATCCAACCATTGAGGTGGATGTAATCACTTCCTCCGGCGTTTTAGGTCGAGCAGCGGTTCCATCGGGCGCATCCACGGGAATACATGAGGCGGTAGAACTTAGAGATAATGATCCAACGAAGTTTTTGGGTAAGGGCGTTTTAAAGGCTGTTGGTTTTGTAAACACAGTAATCAATGAAGCGCTTCAGGGCCACGATGTGTTTAATCAAAAAGGAATAGATACTCTCCTAATCACCTTGGATGGAACCCCCAATAAATCTCATTTGGGGGCCAATGCCATACTCGGTACGTCGTTGGCGGTAGCTAAAGCAGCGGCAATAGAAGCAGATTTAAGTTTATATCGATATATCGGAGGGGTTGGGGCAGTAACCATGCCTGTTCCTATGATGAATATCCTCAACGGCGGCTCTCATGCCGATAATAAAATTGACATTCAAGAATTTATGGTAATGCCCTTGGGTGCCTCCTCTTTTTCAGAAGGTTTGCGATGGGGCACTGAAGTATTTCATCACTTGAAAAGTGTTTTGAAGCAACGGGGCATGTCAACCAATGTTGGGGATGAGGGAGGCTTTGCTCCAAATCTTGGCTCCAATGAGGAAGCCATACAGGTAGTGATTGAAGCCGTAGAAAAAGCGGGCTTCAAACCAGGACATGATATGTTTATAGCGCTCGATGCTGCCGCTTCTGAATTTTATAATGCGGAAACAGGATTGTATGAGTTTGAATCTACTGGTGAAAAACGAAGCGCTGCTGAGATGGTCGAATTTTGGAAGGATTGGCGCAGTAAATACCCATTGATTTCTATAGAAGATGGCCTCGCTGAAGATGATTGGACGGGCTGGAAATTAGCTACTGAGGCATTAGGTGACTCAACACAATTGGTAGGAGATGATTTATTTGTAACGAACACCCAACGATTATCCAGGGGGATTTCAGAAGGAATTGCCAATTCAATCCTCGTAAAAGTAAATCAAATCGGATCCTTAACCGAAACGATACAAGCCGTTCAAATGGCAACATCCAATGGATATACCTCAGTGATGAGCCACCGTTCTGGGGAAACTGAAGACCATACGATTGCAGATTTGGCAGTGGCCTTAAATACGGGACAAATTAAAACGGGTTCTGCCTCTCGCAGTGATCGGATGGCTAAATACAACCAATTACTTCGGATTGAAGAAGAGCTGGGAGACGATGCCGTATATCCAGGATTGTCTTTCAAGTTTCTTAAATAGTTGGTTACACGGTTCAACCTGCGCGTGTATGGTATCGTTCTAAACGATAAGCGCGAAGTCTTAGTTTCTCATGAACGTCGCGGGGGCTATGAATTCACCAAATTTCCAGGTGGCGGGGTAGAACTTGGCGAAGGGATTTTAGATGCCTTGCATCGGGAATTTAAAGAAGAACTCGATGCCGAAATCGATACCTCCACGTTTTTCTATGTAAACGAGCATTTCCAAGCATCAAACTTTAAATCCACCGATCAAGTTATTTCATTTTACTATCGGGTGACTTTAGATTATGTAAGCATTAAAACAGGCGTATCCAACCTTCCCTTGGGGTCAAGCGAAGTGTCTGATTTTGAGCGTGTATCGTGGGTTCCCCTTTCTCAAGATCTACTGGCATTGATGACGTTCCCAATCGATAAAATGGTCCTTACTAAAATCTTATAATGCTTACTGAAATACGAATTTCTTTTTTTTATTGCTTATGTCGCTTTTCTATATTAATTTTCTGTGTATTTTTGGCAAATACATGAACTAACTTGAACTATGGCATTAAATACAGATAAAGATTTATTGGTAGGTGTTGGAAAACAAATAAGAGTAATTCGTAAAAAACAAGGAATGGCGCTAAAAGATTTGGCGCAAGCGGTTGGAATGGAGCCTTCAAATTTGTCCGTCATAGAAAATGGTAAATCGAATCCGCAGCTGTTGACTTATGTTAAAATTGCAGCGGCTTTAAATTGCACCATGGGGGATTTATTTGATTTTCCGTTTGATTACGCCAAGCTTGAGCAGACCTATATGCCGCGCAAGCATACCCTATAACTCGAGTCTTATTTGAAATTAGGCGCAACGATTAACTCCTTGGTCCCATGAGTCCATGTGTAAAACCCTTCGCCTGATTTTACTCCTTTTTTCCCTGCCATGACCATGTTTACCAACAAGGGACATGGTGCGTATTTCGGGTTTCCGAATCCCTCATGCAGCACGCGTAAAATTGCGAGGCACACATCCAGGCCAATAAAATCAGCAAGTTGTAAAGGCCCCATCGGATGAGCCATTCCTAATTTCATGACCGTATCAATTTCTTCAACGCCTGCTACACCCTCATATAAGGTATAAATTGCTTCGTTAATCATTGGCATTAAGATGCGATTGGCAACAAACCCAGGATAATCATTAACCTCTACAGGCACTTTATTCAGTTGTTTCGACATATCCATAATGGTGTTCGTTACTTCTGCTGAAGTAGAATACCCACGGATGATTTCAACCAACTTCATGACCGGAACAGGATTCATAAAATGCATTCCAATGACTTTGTCCGGTCGTCCAGTTACTGCAGCAATTTGGGTAATCGATATGGAAGATGTGTTTGTGGCTAAGATCATTGAAGGATCAGTTATTGCATCCAACTCTTTGAATATCTTCAGTTTTAAGTCTATGTTTTCCGTGGCTGCCTCTACGACTAGCGATACCCCTTCAACTCCTGACTTCATGTCGGTATGCGTAGATAAATTCGCTAAGGTTGCTTCTTTCTCAGCTTCGGTCAGCGTGCCTTTGCTTACTTGTCGGTCAAGATTTTTACTGATCGTCGCGATCGCTTTATCTAATGCGGGTTGCGATATATCAATGAGGTTTACTTGATGTCCAAATTGGGCAAATACGTGTGCAATTCCATTTCCCATGGTTCCTGCTCCAATAACCGCTACGTGTTTCATGTTTTCTGAATTAGTCCGACAAATATAATCATAGTATCTTTGTCTTGAATGCCATTACAAAGAATAAGACAGTTCACCAAGAGCGATGTATTTAAATCGTTCACCGTACTTTTTTCAGGGACCTTAATGGCTCAGGTAATTGGGTATGCCATTGCACCGATTCTAACCCGGCTTTATTCCAATGCTGAGATGGGCGAAATGCTTTACTACATGCGTTTAATTGCATTCATTTCTTCCATTGCTACCTTGCGTTATGAAGCCGCACTTCCCTTGCCAAAACGGGATGAGCATTCCTATTTAATGTATCGGTTTGTGTATTTGTTTTCTTTTTGGCTCTTAGTTTTTATTGCCGGTTTCTTATTGGTCTTTTCGCTGGTGTTTGATTTAATAAATCTTCAACCGTGGTTTATCCTTTTTGTAGTGCTCGGGGCAGCGGCGATGATTGTTATTAATGTGGGTACGAGTTGGGCCGTTCGTACTGGAACATATGGCATCATTTCCCGTCAAAAAATCACCAACTCCTTGGTATCAAATGCACTCAAATGGGGTTTCTTTTTCTTGAATTGGAAATCTTTCGGACTTATTTTAGCCACCTTATTAGGATTTATTATTTCTGCACTTGAATTTATTTGGGATTTCCGTAAAACACATCGTCGCTTCCGGGAGCTATTTTCCCCACGTAAAACACGAGTAGTACTCAAAGAACATCGGGAGTTTCCGCTGTTGAATCTTCCACATGTTTTCATTGACAACGGTAGGGACATGTTGCTTGCAACCTTGATTTTGGCGTATTTCGGAGAAGCAGTCTATGGATCTTACGGCCACGCGTATCAAATGCTTCGTATTCCCTTGATGTTGGTCGGTGTATCTGTTGGACAACTCTTTTATAACCGTTCCTCCGAAGCCATGCACAAGCAAAAGGCACTTACACCGATACTTTCTAAAACTATTGGTGTACTTACCTTGATTTCTATTATTCCATTCACCGTGCTTTTCTTCTACGGTACCGAGATATTCGGATTTGTTTTTGGAACTACTTGGGGAATAGCGGGTACATATGCAGAAACGATGGCTTTTTGGTTGATGGTGAATTTTGTGCTATCCCCGATTTCAGCTCTTCCCTTGTTATTAAATAAGCAACGTTATGCCTTGATTATGGGCTTGGTGAGTTCCTTAATCCAAGTGATACCCTTTTGGGTATTCCCCTTGCTTTACGGAAAATCAGCCTCAGTATTTATTTTAACCTTACAAACGGTATCGTATGTTCAAGCCGTTTGGTTGATCTTTACCTTGTACTTGTACTATCGATTTGCCTTGGCTTCAGACGCTAGAATACGGGAGTAGAGTCCCTTAAAGACTGCTGCATTAGCGCTTTTTGTGGCACGTTGATTTATGAGATCGCGGTTGTAATCTTGAACGTTTGCCGCATCCAATTCGAGCCCTCGTTTTATGGCCTTAATGAATGGTTCTGTTCGACCGATTATAATACCATTTTTACCATCTTCAACCCATTCTCTATTCGCCGGGATATCCGACAAAACGGGAATGCACCCATATGCCATGGCCTCCAGTAACGAAATCGACGTACCATCACTTGTAGGAATTGAAATAAAAAACTTACTCTTCAGGTAGTTCGCTTGATTCTGACTTTTCGTAACAAACCCAGCGAAAGTAACGTGATTAGTAAGCTGGTGTAACTTGGTATAATCCTTAAGTTTTTCTGTTAAACTTCCTTTTCCGGCAAGAATTAAGTATCCATCCAATTCCTCGCACATGGCTTTAAATTGGGTGAGAATATCTTCAATTCGATACAGCGGTTCATGCATCCGATTCGAGTAAATAATGAGTTCACGGTCGGCATTCATTGCCTCAGGCAAATCAATATCAACTCCAAAGTTTGCATTGACTACCTCTTTTCCGGGGCACAACGCGTATATTTCCTGACTCATTTGTTCAGAGTCTGCTGTAACTATATCTGCATATCTTATTGCCTGGGTCACTAACCACCGATGAATGATCGATCTTTTTGGTAACAGGAGTACATCACTTCCCCATGCAGTAAGGACCAGGGGTGTACTTCCATTATTGGCTTTGCCTGCAATAAAGGCATAGCTGTTTGCTTGGTGCACATGGATAATGCTTGGGTTGTAATCGTGGATTATCTGTCTGAGTTTTTGAATGGACTTCTTGATTTTAAACGGATTCTTAAGCGAAAATGAAACCGATTTAGATGGAGCATATTCTACCGGGGAATCACTTACCACCAAGACCTCATCGAAGTAATCACGGACTAATTCCAAGTAGTTTTTTAAGTGTGCGTTTCCGGTATTACTACCAATGAGCAAGAGTTTTTTCATGTGCTTTTGATGTTGGTAGACCTGTAGCCAGTATAAAGATAAAAAGTACACTGATGGAACGTTCCGTTAGCGGGTTATTTGTTAATGCCGCGATTAACATGACCCCAATCATGATCATCGCTTTTCCCGCGTGCGTATCGAATTTTCGTCTAAACATTTCCCAGAAGGGTAAAAGGAATATTCCTAAATAAAATAACAATCCAAAAATTCCATACCGCCACCACATCAGTAAATACTCATTTTCTGAATACAATTGATGCGCGGTGAAATACGATTTATACGGTCCATAACCAAAGAGTGGTTTAGTTTTAATCATGTCCCATAGGATGCCCCATGATTCCCATCGGCTGCGTAATGAGGTAGAATATAAGGCGGATCCATCCATCAAACTGTTGCTGTAACTCGTATATTGGAAAAATGAAGTAGCAATCATAGTGGCTAAAACGTATAAACTGATACTCGAAACAACCTTCCAGATTGCAGGCTTTACACCGTCCTTTTTGGTGAGAAATAACATGGCTCCAAGCACCATTATCACAGCAATGAGGGAAGTTCTAGATTGACACAGAAACACCATAAACAGCGCGGTAAACCACAGCACCCATTGTTCGCGTTTTTTTTCAATCGGTAAAAAATACACGGTAAAAAATAAAAACAACAAGGCATTGGTATTGGGATTTCCCATGGTGCCCAACATCCGCTTTACTGCCGGATTCCCAAGGGAGTCCTTTCCAAAAAGTTTGAAGTGAATACTGTCTCCATACGTGTAAGTCAAGAGTTCGTTGACATTGAATACGTTAAATAAGTGAAGCACATTAATGAGTAATAATACCATAAAGCTCCCTACAATCAAGGGGTGTAGTTGTTTGGGTTGAATTACCCTAAACAACAAGAAAATCACTCCTAATTTCATTACCCTGTAAAGTTCGAAATAGTCATTCCATTGCTTAATCCGACCATTAATCAAAATTGGAAGCAACATGTAGCCTGCAAATAAGGCAATCCAAATAAACCACCATTCTTTTCTAACCTGGGGTAACGAAGGGTATACAACAATTCCGATGATTGGGAGCAAGAAATCCGTTAATTGAAATGCAGGCCATTGGCTAGAAATACGAATATCTGGAATTAAAAAGGCATCGAGTAATACAAGAATTGCACACCCAAAGGCAAGCCAATTAGTTTGTCCACGCATTATACATCGAATTCAATTCCGGATACTGTTCAAGCAAGGCACGGTCTGAGGTTCGGGTGTCGCCCAGTACAATTGCAGGATTCCCACCGATGATCGAAAAATCGGGAAATTCGCCCTTGACGTAACTGTATGCGTGCACTAAACTTCCTTTTCCAATCTTAGTTCCCGGCATTAAGGTACTGTGCGGACCAATAAAGGAATATTTCCCAATGTGTACCCCTCCGGTAACATAGCCAATCATTTCCTTTCCCGCATAGGACGACCCATATAAACGGATGGATTGATGACTTGAATGGGTAGTGATTACACAGTGTGTAGTAACCTGAACGCCCTCCTCAATCGTTAATCCATGGCTGGCCTCCAAAACATTAAAATGACCAATATAAACACCTTGAGCCAGCGAAAGAGCGCTGGGATGATCAATAAACGTGTGCGATGAAATTCGTGTGCCGGGTATATTTTTACCGTTCTTGTCCTTAATTCGTGTAATCATATACGGACTATTCCCCGGCAAAATCCTTCGCAGAATTCGTTTCAATAAACTTGGTTTTCCTAGCATCTGACATCAAAGATACTAAAAGCGCCTTATTCAACATCTTATGGGGAAAACTCGATGCTTTAGATGTTTTTTGTCGCTCCCTTTCTGATACTTTTGTTTTATGTCGATTTCGCCCTTGAAAATCATTCACCTGAGCAGTGCACATCCAGACCTAGATGTCCGGATATTTTTGAAGGAGTGTCGTTCCTTAGCGAAACGGTTTCCAACGGCAGAGGTTCATCTGGTCTTGTCGGGTGTACCAGAACGTGTAGAAGAAGGCGTGCATATCCATACGGTTCCTGCTCGAACGGGCAGTCGATTATCACGCATGTGGAAGACCGTTAATCACGTGTATGAAAAAGCCTTGTCCTTGGATGGTTCAATCTATCACATTCACGATCCGGAGTTACTTCGCATTGTTCCTAAATTAAAACGGAAAGGCAAGTTGGTGATTTATGACGCCCATGAGGATTTGCCAAGGCAATTGATTGGGAAGAGTTATCTGCCCATGAGCCGAATGTTTTCTGTATTTTTTGAGTGGTATGAGAATTTTATCGTAAAACGTGTGGATGCCGTGCTAACTGCAACGCCTTTTATTCGCGATCGCTTTCAAAAAATTCATCCTCGAGTAATTGACATTAACAACTATCCATTGCTATCTGAATTAGAGTTTGATGAGTCCCTTGAGTCTCGTACCCATGTGTGTTATATTGGCGGTTTAACTCACATACGTGGGATTTCACAGCTTGTGGATGCCATGCAATTTACCCAAACTACCTTGCAATTAGCGGGAACCTTATCGCCTTCCTACCAAGAAGAACTAGCACAAAGCCGGGGATGGAGTCAGGTGGTTCCCTGCGGTCATGTGAGCCGAAAGGAAGCCTTGGCAATTAAGCAAAAAGCATTTGCGGGCATCGTAACCTTTCTTCCGTTTCCTAATCATATTAATGCCCAGCCCAATAAGATTTTTGAATATATGGCTTCGGGAATTCCTGTAATTGGTTCTAATTTCCCGATGTGGAAGGAACTTATTGAAGTACAGGAGGTGGGTGTTTGCGTAGATCCGGCAGATCCAAAGGCGATTAGCGAAGCGATTGAATACTTAAGAACAAATCCAGCGCTTGCAAGGGCTATGGGTGATCGAGGAAAACAACGCGTAAAAGAAATCTATAATTGGTCTGCTGAAGAGGAGAAACTAGTCAGGTGTTACACGGAGATACTGAACATATGAAGCTGAATTATCCAAGCATATACGAATGGTCACTTACCGCACTCGTAGGGGCATGGATGCTTCTGCCCGGCCTCACAGGACTGTTCTGTATTCTTTTTTTTCTGATTGTTCTATACGGGGCTCTTAGCAAAAATCTCAGTTTTCATTTGAATGGGGTCTTGGTTGGCATCGCCTTGTTTTTGCCGCTTTACGCGCTTTATGCAACCAATTCCATGGATCCAAATGCCGCAATGTTCGGAATAGAGAAAAAGCTGTCTTTTGTACTCTTTCCCTTGGTGTTTTCTTTCGTTCCTACTTTTTCATTGAACAAACGAAGGATAGAACACGGGTTTTTATTCGCCTTGTTTTTGATGTTATTCGCATGTTATTTGGGTGCCTTTTTCAATTATGAAGAGCACAATTACAATACTGCCTATTTGTTCTCGTCTCATTTTTCTGGATTATTTCATCACCCTACCTATGTGTCCGTATTTTGTGCCTTGGGGATTTATGTGCTATTTAATCGATGGCAGTACCCTCGTTCAATGAGGGAACATCTGATATCCGCAATAGGGATACTTTTTTTACTATACACTCATTTTCATTTAGAAAGTTTGTCAGGCTTGCTATTTGCTATGTTGCTTATGGCTTTTTTAATCGGCCATTGGGTGTTAAAACGAAAAGGCTGGAAAACTCTGGTAGGCTTTTTAAGTTCCGGATTGCTCATGGTGTCCTTAGGGGTGTTTTTAGTTCCATCCCTGAAGAGTAATGTGTCAGACTCCGTTTCTTTTGCCTCTAATTATGTGAAGGACCCACACGCGTATACGCACATTCCACGCGGCGAAATTCGTGGCAACGATGCCCGCTTGATTTTATGGACCGCCTCTGCTGAACTTTTAAAAGAACACCCCAATGGCGTAGGGGTAGGCAACCTTCCCATGGCAATAGAAGCTAAACTTCTCGAATATGGTCAGGTTAATTTAGCCAAGGAGCACCTGAACCCACACAATCAATTTTTTCATACGGCGGTGGAAACCGGTTGGATTGGTATGCTTTGGTTATTGGTTATTTTAATCTCAATGCTTTGGTTTGGACGGAAACATAAACAAGGTATATTAATCCTCGTAGTTTGTGCATTTGCTTTTAATTCCTTGTTTGAATCCATGTTGGAGCGACAATCAGGTATTGTGTTCTGGTTGTTATGGAGTTGTATGTTCATTGGTATTTATTCGGCTTTTAAAAATCAACCCAATGAAGCCTGAAGTTTCCGTTGTTATTCCGTGCTATAATGAGGTGCGATACATCAGGGATTGCATTGATTCGTTGTTGTCGAATGGCACAGACCCTTCACGCATGGAATTGTTGGTGATCGATGGAGGATCGACCGATGGAACCGTAGCCTTATTGAATGAGCTTTCCGAAAGGTGTCCCCAAGTGAAGGTGCTGAACAATCCGGATCGAATTACGCCGCGGGCACTAAATATGGGTGTTCATGCCGCTCAAGGAACCTACATATTAATTTCAAGTGCGCATGCATCCTTTGATTATGGGTATATCGGCACCCTTATTTCTACGATGAGCCAGCATGCTGACGCAATCGGGGTAGGTGGTGTGATGGAAACTAAAGTGAAAAATAGTACCGCGATGTCTGAGTCTATCCGCACCGTGCTTATGCATCCTGTGGGTGTAGGGAATGCTAAATTTAGAACAGGAGTTTCGGATGTGCTTACCGTGGATACCGTTCCCTTTGGATTATACCGTGCGCAGGAATTGAAAGCCGTAGGAGGCTATGATGAACGGCTCATTCGAAACCATGACATGGAATTATCAAAGCGTTTACTTCGAAATGGAGGAAAGATTTATCTTACCCCGATGGCGAGATGCACCTATTATGCACGGGAAACGTTTAGGGCCATGGCAAAGAATAACTTTAATAATGGCAAGTGGAATTTGAAAACGGTGTATATCACCCAAACTTTTTCCTCTCTCAGCTTACGGCATTTTATTCCCATGCTATTTCTAGGTTCATGGACACTTCCGCTCATCCTTTCTTTAATTACCTGGAATCCGTGGTGGACATTGGCTTCAATCGGAGTGCTCATCGCTTACACCGGGGTACTATCCGCCGTCTCGTGGAGGGCGCGTAATGGAAAAAATAAGGTGTTCATGGTACTCCTTGGCTTTAATTTACTTCATTTTTCATACGGACTTGGTTCCATAATCGGCCTACTGAGTATACCGTTTACTTCTAGAAAGTCATGAATATCGAGCTGACATATCAATCAAGCATAGCGGAGTATCTTCACATTGATGCGGAGCAAGTTTCGCTATATTGGAAAGGACGAGTGGCCTTATATACCATGTTAAAAGCGATGGGAGTAGGTCCGGGAGCTGAGGTAGTGCTTCCTGCATTTACGTGTGTAGTAGTTCCGAATGCCATTCTATATTTGGGAGCAATTCCGGTTTATGTGGATATCAACCCGGATACCCTATGTTGTGATGTTGAACAGATTGAACAGGCGCTTAGTCCGAAAACAAAGGTGATTTTAATTCAAAATATGCTCGGACTGAGCGTGGAGGTATCTGAAATTATTGCCTTGGCTAAAGCACACGGCATCTATACCATCGAAGATTGTACCCATGGGTTTGGTGGGAAGCATCAGGGCGTGTTTAATGGCCTACGGAGCGATGCCTCATTTTTTTCTAGTCAATGGAATAAGCCCTTTTCTACCGGAATTGGAGGGATGTTAGTGGTAAATAATCGCGACTTACTTGAATCTGTTAATCTCGTGCATTCGAATTTAATTAAACCCAGTGCTAAGGATCAGTGGATACTGTTTGTGCTTATATGGGCGAGAACCTACTTGCTCAAAGGTGTTACGTATTGGACCTTCCTTCGAATGTATCGATGGTTAAGTAAAAAAGGATTAGTCGTAGGCTCTTCCAGTGCCTCCGAATTAGAGGGGATTCACATGCCTAAGGACTATGTAAAAGGAATGAGCAAGGTACAATGTCGAGCAGGAATTAAGGCGCTTGGCACCTTAGATCAAGTGATTTTACAGCGTAAAAAAGCGGGAATCTCAGTGCATGATTGGTTGACCAATCAAGGCAAAACAACGGTGCCGTCAGAACACCTAGCGCAACATGCCTTTCTTAAGTATCCGATGCTTGTTCGAAATCGGGAGTTTTTTATGCAGCAAGCAGAAAAAGAAAGAATTCCGTTGGGAGATTGGTTTATTTCCCCCTTGCATCCCGTATTGGATTCCTTGGAACCTTGGGGTCTGGAAGTTTCTGATTTTCCGAATGCAGTATATACAAGTAAGCACATTGTTAATCTTCCCTTAGATTTACCTGTGCATAGATTGATTAATTTTCTCGAACTTTACAAAAACGAAATTATCTAATATGTTACCTTTCTCTCCCCCGCGAATTGACCAACGAATCATTGATGAAGTAACAGATACCTTACGAAGTGGTTGGATTTCCACGGGTCCAAAGACGAAGTTATTTGAAAAGAAAATCACCGAATATGTGGGGTGTAAAACAACCGTAGCCGTGAGCGCGTGGACCACAGGAATGGAAATCGTATTGCGTTGGTGGGGAATAGGACCGGGAGATGAGGTGATTATTCCTGTGTATACCTATTGCGCGAGTGCCAATGTGGTGTTACATACCGGAGCAAAAGTGGTGATGGTGGATATCAATCCAGATGATTTTAATATCAGTATTGAAGCCATTCGCGCGGCCATTACACCACATACGAAAGCGATTATGCCGGTAGATATCGCCGGGTTGCCCTGTGATTTTTCAGCGATTAAGCAACTGGTTGAAGAGGCAAAACCCATGTTTAACCCAACCACGGCAGAACAACGAATGCTAGGGCGTATCTTAATCGCTTCAGATGCCGCACACAGTTTTGGAGCAACCTACATGGGAAAACAAATGGGGGCGGTAGCAGACATTAGTTGTTTCTCCTTCCATGCAGTAAAAAATCTTACGACCGCGGAAGGGGGTGCCATCTGTTTTAATCTGCCAGAACCGTTTGATCACGAAGAACTCTATAAATTATTTTGTATAAAAATCCTGCATGGACAATCAAAGGATGCCTTGGCTAAAATGCAAAAAGGGGCGTGGCGCTATGATGTGATCGAACCCGGATATAAGTGCAACATGACCGACATTCAAGCTTCTATTGGCTTAGTGGAATTGGAGCGCTATCAAGAAACCTTGACCCGTCGAAACGAAATTTTCGATCAATATACGAAGGCGTTTGAAGCACTCGATTGGGCGGTGAATCCAATACGTGTAGACCGTTTTCGTGTTTCTTGTTGCCATTTATTCCAATTAACCATAAAAGGGATAAGCGAAGCACAACGCGACGCCATTATGCATGAAATATTTGAGCAAGACATTGCGGTGAACGTGCATTTCCAACCGCTTGCCTTATTGACGGCCTACAAGAATTTAGGATATGACATCGCGGATTATCCGGTGGCCTATGATAAATATTCGAGAGAAATCTCCTTGCCAATTTATTACAACCTCACAACCGAGCAAGTGGATAGCGTGATTAAGGCGGTAACGTTTGCATATCATAAGGTGATGGGATGAAACGTTTAATGGACGTCATATTTTCCGTTTTAATATTAATTGCCTTTTTGCCTTTCGGGTTCATCATTTCGATCTGTATTGCATTAGAATCTCGAGGAGGTGTCTTTTATCGCCAAGAGCGCATTGGACTCGGTGGAAAACCATTTAGGCTACTAAAATTTCGTTCTATGCGACCGAATGCAGATCGAGAAGGAAAGCTTACAGTAGGAGTGCTCGATCCTCGTGTGACAAGGGTAGGAGCCTTTGTACGAAGGTATAAGCTCGATGAATTTCCTCAGTTTATTAATGTATTGAAAGGAGAAATGAGTGTGGTTGGTCCTCGACCTGAGGTGTTGGAGTATGTTGCACAATACAGCGATGAACAGCGAAGGGTTTTGGATTTTAAACCAGGCATTACCGATTTGGCTTCTATTACCTATTTTGAGGAAAATAAATTGTTAGCGAATGCCGCGGATCCTCAACAGACCTATATGGAGGAAATCATGCCGGCGAAAATTCGAATTAATTTAGATTATCAAGCCAAGGCTACGGTTTGGACGGATTTGGGCGTAGTGTGGAAAACGGGTATGCGAATGCTTAAGTAATCGATCTGGTTGAAATGATCGAGAAGCAATCTTACTAATGAATTTCGATAGAATATTCGTGTATTGAATGCCTTCCAGGCGCAAGAGACATGATCCCATCCTTTTCTTTTAGTGTACCAAGTGAATTTATAGCGTCTGCCCATCCCCACCAGGGTTCGATACAGAAAAAGGGAGCGCTAGGTTTGGTCCATAAGCCCATTGCCGTCCAAGAGTCGCAATGTAAAGTGAGTAATCTCGGGCCATTTTTTTTACCAAATCCAATCGATTGAAATGGGGGAGCTTTGATTACAATCGCGTCCGATGCAAATAAGGATTCAGATAGATCGAACGTTCGATTCAGATGTAAATTTTTCGTTTCTCCGTTATAGTAATTACCCGTAATTAGGTGCTGCTGAACCGTGAATTCCCCTCCGAAATCAAGCACATAGTCATTCAGGTTCCCTTCGATGTGAAATCCGGGGTGACCCCCAATGCTAAATAAGAGGTCTTTGGCATCTCTGTTAATTACCTCATGTGAAATGTTTAACATACGGCCGATCAACACATAGGTAACCCGTAATTCAAATTCAAAGGGATATTGAGCCCGCGTATCTTCATTTGCTTTAAGGCAGAAGGTTACCGAGGTTTCATTATTCTCAAGCACTTCAAAAACCTGGTCTCGTGCAAATCCATGTTGACGCATCGCATTGATGTTTCCGTCGTAGGTATATTGATCATTCACCAAGCGCCCAACGATGGGGAAAAGGATTGGAGCATAGCGATTCCATAGGGTATCGTCTTTTTTCCAAAGAAGATTTCCGTGCTCAACATGTGTAAGTTCTTGGAGTTCTGCGCCCAGTGGGTTGATGCCTATTTTCAGAAGATTATTTTCAATGGTTACCAAGTGCTAAATGGAATTAATGTTTAAAGCATATCTTTTCTATATTGAATCAGGGAAATAATACATTGGATCCTAAGTCGAGTGCTAAAATCAGTTATTCCCCCCCTCAATAACAATGGAAACCTCTCTTGTGTCCCCATCAATAGGCGGAGATAGTTTGTGGATTTCTACCCGAAGTCCCAAAATCCCTTGTAATTCATTCTGAATCCTCGTCACGATTCGTTGTCCCACGTGCTCAATTAACTTCGACCGAATGGCCATTTCTTCGGC
>DBCM01000062.1 GCA_002293045.1 Flavobacteriales bacterium UBA958
ATTGCAAGGAATGGCTCGGGTTAATAAATCTCCATCCCGCGTTCCTTCTATTAACCCCTGACGTGCTTCGCAGTCAGGGCTAGTTCTTCAGGCAACGGACCGTTAAGCCGCTCGCTCGGGTGAAGTCGGCCATGTGGGCACTGCTGCTGTAGAAGTACAAGTAGCGTGAGTACGTACCACTTACCGTGCTACTCCAACAGTAGCCGTACGTGCCGACATCGTAAAGCGATCCATTGCTGTTGTAGCGGTAGCCCGCCAAAGTCCATTTGAGCGGGGAGGCAAATGCTCCTGCAGCGTTGTTACTGCCCCAACTCAAGCGCTCGTTGTTGAGTTCCGTTTCCGTAGGTAGGCGATACCCGCTCGGGCATGGGTTATTCACCCCATTCACGCCTTGCCATAAATTCGCGTTTTGAGGAGAACGCCAATCATATGGAGCATTGGGAGCTAATATGAAGTTACCATGTGCAGGTTGGTCCACCGAACTTAAGGTTGCCGTAGTGGGTGACGTACGACACTGATGACCGTCGGCTCTTCGGCCCCATTGGTACAAATCCCCGTAGGCGTTTTGGTCGGTGCTGGAGGTAGCCACTTGGCTCGCGCCAAGGTTTCGGTCCATCCAGGTAATACCCGTGGTGGGGTTGGTAACGTCGTTAACCACAGTAACTACACCGTTGCAATTTACGGTATTGACGGGGTATTGGGGTTGGGCGGCAGCTACATTCACCGTAAAGGAGCACGATTGCCCACCTACCGTAATAGCAAAGCTCGCCGTTCCTGCACTTGCAGGAGTACCCGTGATGGTATACGTAACGCTTCCGTTGCCATTGGCCAAGGTGCCTGCAGCTAACGAAGCGGTGAGGCCTGTAACACCCGTGGAAGCAACGTTTTGTGCGCTGTACGTGCCCGCATTACCGCCTGTGTAGGATATAGCAGTGCTCACTCCGTTGGCCGCAGTGCCGTTTGTTAAAGTTCCGGTAGTAGTAGCACCCCCGCAGTTTATAGTGGTGAGGTTGGCAGAAGGGGTATTATTTCCACATCCGTCGTACCAAATAGTACCATTCCACCATTGCAAGCAATTTACTGTAGTGTTGTAGATGGTTAAACCAGCTGCGGGTGAAACAATCGCGTTGCGTTGCGTAGTAGTCATACGTGGCGGAAGAAAACCTTGGGTGGTACTTTCGACATCAAGCTTTGCTGATGTATTCGGACTAACTGTTCCGATACCAACTTCTGCACCATTATTAAATATATTACTGTTATTCACCACCCATTGCGAACCGTTCCAATACGGAGTATTTCCTGCAAGGGAACCGCTGCTAAGTAAACCCGTCGGTCCTTGAGGACCTTGCGGACCCGTTGCTCCTGTTGCACCCGCTGGACCTTGAGGACCAGTAGCGCCCGTAGAACCTGTAGCGCCAGTAGGACCAGCAACACCCTGAATTCCTTGTGGACCAACCAAGGAAACGCCTGCTGGCCATACACCGTTAGCTTTAGGACCGAATAGTTCATTGGTTGCGGTATTAATGTAAAAGTCTCCATTGACGCCTGTTCCCGCAGCGGGGTTGGTGATTCCATTGAGAACAGCCGTTCCATTGGTGCCATTCGTTCCGTTGGTTCCAGCTGGGCCTGGTACTCCTTGAGGACCTTGTGGTCCTGCTACACCGGCTGGTCCTTGAGGGCCCGCTGCACCTTGAGGACCGGTTGCGCCAGTAGCACCGGTAGCTCCTGTTGGACCAGTCACCCCTTGAATTCCTTGTATGCCTTGTGGTCCAACCAAGGAAACACCCGCGGGCCAAGTGCCGTTGGCTTTAGGTCCGAATAATTCATTGGTTGCGGTATTAATGTAAAAATCTCCGTTTACTCCGGTTCCCGCAGCGGGGTTGGTGATTCCGTTGAGGACTGCTGTTCCGTTGGTGCCATTCGTTCCGTTTGTACCGTTCGTTCCAGCAGGACCTTGTGGACCGGTCAAGCCTGTTGCTCCGGTAGCTCCTGTTGGACCAGCCACCCCTTGAATTCCCTGAGGTCCTTGTGCCCCAACCGCCCCATTGCACACGTATTGTGTAAGTGCGGGAACAATTTCTCCCGCATCTAACAAACCGTTACCGTTCACATCAGGACCAAATTCTAATTTTACGCCCCCTGTTGCACAATTTGCTCCAGCAGGTTCTACGGTTGTGAGAGTTGCTGCGTTTAATCCGTTGGTTCCATTCGTTCCTGGGAGGCCTTGGGCGCCGGTCAAACCAATAGGACCTTGAGCACCCGCTGCGCCGGCCAAGCCTTGCGGGCCGGTTAATCCAATTGGACCTTGAGGACCGGTAGCGCCCGTTGCTCCGGTAGCTCCTGTTGGCCCCGCTGGACCTTGAAGGCCTACTGCGCCAGCCACACCTTGAGGGCCCATGATGTTAGAGATTAATACCCACGTCGTGCCGTTCGTTTTCGTGTACACATTTCCGGTGGCTGTATCGAGGTAATAATCACCTACCAGCCCTAGATTACTTGCAGGCACTCCTGCGCCATATTTCCATTGATTTACTAAATTCCCCGAAGACTTGGCATACAAGGCATAGGGAACACTCATCATTTGTTGGGTGCCATAAGGCATGTAAATAATTGGAGATGGCAAGCCCGAAAAAGCTACCCCAAGATCTAAATAAAAGGGTCCGTTAGCCCAGTTAATGTTCGCAAATGGTCCTCCTCCCAAAAATGTTCCGTTGCCAATCACAAAATTTACCAAGCCAAATTGATCCGAAGTTACATTATGTCGCTCCGAAAAAACCACCGTTCCGTTCGGTGAATTTTGTTTAATGTTAACACGAATTGCCATCGGCTTATTGCTTTGTAAGGTACCTGTGTTGTTTCGTATGACCGCCTGATAGTTTATACCGTTGGGGGCTTGGGCATACGAAAGCGAATAAATCAAGCTTAACGCCAATAAAAGCAGGAGGGTTAGGTTCTTTTTCATACTAAGA
This sequence comes from Flavobacteriales bacterium UBA958, assembly GCA_002293045.1. Classification (GTDB taxonomy): domain Bacteria; phylum Bacteroidota; class Bacteroidia; order Flavobacteriales_D; family Crocinitomicaceae; genus UBA952. The sequence continues at coordinate 2,970 of DBCM01000062.1, forward strand.
TTTAATAAGTTTTACTTGGTGAATGAATTCACCCGTGATTTGATAAATGTTTAGAAAATAAGTACCCGGAGCCAAACCCGTAGAATAATCTGCTTTGTGTCGCGCTCCCTTCATGATTTCGTCGTACACCAATTTCCCGTTGGCGTCAATGAGTTGCAGTTTCAGTTCTTGTTCCTCGTATTCCTTGGGTGCCTCAATGATGGAATAGGAGTCAAAGGGGTTTGGGTATATCTTAAATACGGGTTGCGTAGGCATTAAAACCACCACACCGGGCCCTACTGGGATCAAGGCATCGGGTTGTTGGAAGCCATTGCACATGCGCGTGGTCGTATACCCCACCGGCGTATTCACATAAATAAAGGGTTCTCCCAAGGTGTACGATAGGCTGTAGTTCCCACCAAAAATACTGGGATTCAAAGGCTTGGCAATTCTTCCTGCACTTGCCATGACACGACGCTTGTCGGTTTGGGAAAAACCGATTATCTGTAAAGCAAAAAATACAAAAGTGAAAACCGTTCTTTTCAAGGGACATTTTTATACAAAATTATCCCTGAACGCTGCGTCTGTTTTGATAATTCAGATGAATTTCAATGAATTCTCCTTTTTTATCTTATTCACCAACATGGAATTCATGACCAACAACTTCATTCGTTTATCCTTTGGATGTGATTGGGTGGTGTAAATATTATCTTCTAAGAAACCGTATTGTTGTGCCAACTCGGAACAAAGTTGTTTCAGCAGCGTTTCTCTTCGTTTTTTAAGCGTATCAGGGGAAGGTTCATCGTAATTCACAAAATCATTAATCTCACTTAATTCAAGGACATAGGAGGGTTTGTTTAACCAAAACATTATCAACTCGCCAACTTGACTTGAAATTTGTGTTTTTGTTACCGCTATCTTTTTTGTGTTTCTATTATAGCTCCAACCTACTATTAATATCAATAAGACTAAAAAACATAGAATTAACCAAATCCAAATTTGGTTACTATCTTTTCCTTGTTTATTATTAATCATTGAAAAGCTGGCAAGGTGATTTTTATTTTTAAATTCATTTGGTGAATACATTTGAATTAACCCCTTGTCTGTGTGTGCAGAATGATCGGACAAGGTGCATACCAACACATAGCAATCACTGAAACACTCTACACGTCTACACCAATTATCCGTTATTAGTTTATATTTATCTATCTTTCCTTTCTCAAAATCAAATTCATACATAATTTGTCCATGAATTACCACATTCTCCTGAATTAAAGGATAAATACTTCTGTTAAGCGTATCTAAGAAATTTGAAGAAAACAAATATTTCCACTCGTTTTGTTTGAAATTATAAGCGTAAACATGATTATGCTTATTCCAACGCGGTCCTTTGGATGAGGCCAGAACATATAAATTATTCTTATACTTTCTATAAATACTCCCCATAAAGCTGATGGAAGGCTGAAATTCATTGGCCAGATACCATTGACCTAGAGAAAAATTATACTGTGTTATGATACTTTTGGTTGTAAATAACCCATATCCTCCGAACACATGTGGACGGCCTTCATGCATGAAATATGCACCATTAAACTGATTCTGATGATGAAAACTCTGATCAATACGTACAATGGAGTCATTCCGCAGTTCCAATACCCACCCGCAGCCACGGTCTACAAAATAAATCGGACTACCTTTTTCAGATAAAGGAACAAACTCCTTACGTAACTCATGGAATGAAACTTGACCATCCCATTTAAGGGGTTTCTTTATGACCTTTTTTGTTTTTAAAGAAATCTCTAGCCGGTAAGTACTGTCCTCAATTACAATTACTTTGTTTCGGTTATAATCAAAACAAATTACCGGATCCACAATTTTTAAGCGATAACTCTGCGCCTTCCCTACCAAACTGCAACACAAAAACAGAATAAATACCACGTTCTTCATAAAACGAAAGTAGTAAGTTCAATGATTTTTCGGCTGATATTTATGTGAATTCCCCTATTTTCCCCTATGTTATTTCCGGAGTAATTTAATTGCGGCCCTTCGACATGATTCGACCCTTCGATAAACTCAGGGGAGTCCAGCTCATCACTAACTACTTCAGGACCGGCACCCAGAGACATATTTTAATATAAATCACTCCTCCATCTCCACTATCCGCTCCACGGTGCCATCTTCGTAGATGAACAGCATTACGACATAAGCTAGGTAACACAAAACAACAAGGCATTCGACCCCGCTGGGGTCGCTCGTTTGCTACATTACTTAAACAATAAAATACGATTCCGATAGAATCGGATTAGCTAGCCTAGCCATTATAGGTATTGAAAACCGATAAAAAAAACTATTAATTAGAGGAATCAACCGGTTATTCCAATAACCAAATACTACTTAAAATATCTCAATGGGCATTTCCACCGGGTGCTGGTCTCTGAGTAGTCCGAAGGACGTATCGAAGGGCGCACCCAGAGATGACTTATTACTTGATCAAGTTCACATGCCCCTTAAATTCTTTATCCTCTTGTGTTTGCAACACTTGAAAATTAAGAACCCAGGTGTAGGTGCCAGACTGGCAATTGGTATGGTTTGGTCCATAATCACCACCCCAACCGGTATACGGATCTCTGGATTCAAATACAAGTTCACCCCATCGGTTAAAAATCCTCAGCAAATACGTGCCCGGTTTAAATCCTTGAGAAATGATTGGAAGGAATACTTGATTCTTTTCGTCGTCGTTAGGGGTAAAGGTATTCGGTACATAATAAATCAGGTTTTCCTCTACGTGAATGCTCACATAGGCCGTATCACTGCACCCGACCTCATTCATTGCCGTCATAGCAACCACGTAATCCGCCGCCTCTGACGGGAACAAATGAATGGGTTCAAATCCATAGCCATACGACCCGTCTCCAAAGTTCCATTCGTATGAAGATGCATTTTCTGAATTGTTCATAAACTCCACTAAAGGGTTCAAGGTTGTTACCCATGTAGGATCTGCACCGATGACCGCCACCGGACTGTCATACACGCACATGACATCGAGGTAGGTCTCAGTCGTGGTACATCCTTGTGGATTGGTTACGCTCAAACTCACATCATAACAACCGTTCGTTGTATACTGATAACCCACTTGGCCCACTTGCTGGGTGGTGGCACCGTTTCCAAAGGTCCATTGGTAATTCCATGAAGCATTATATACATCTGCCGTAAATACCACATCCAACAGTCCGCAACCAATCGAATCCGAATAACTGAATCCAGGATTTGGACTTGGCGATATACTTACCGGCTGCATGGTGCTATCCGAACAACCTGTATATGGATCCGTAGCCACTAAGGTCACATTATACGTACCCACTGCTGGAAATTGATGCGATGGATTGGACAAGTAACTGTTGGTGCCGTCTCCAAAATTCCATAAATAATCGTAAGCTCCTACCGAGGTATTTTGGAACGCAATGGGCGTTAAATCGCAATACGGTGGATTCAACGGATTGAACGCTACAGTAGGCCAAGGATTCACCACCACGTTAACCACCCCATTTCCAGCACACCCATGAGCTATCGTCGTAGCAGTTATGTTATACTGCACCGTTTGAGGCGCATTGGTGATTTGAACCAAATTATCGTTTATTGTACTCGTATTTTGAATAGGATTCGAGGTCTCGTTAATCACCAACGGATTCGGTGTCGCAAACCACGTAAAGGTACTGGGTAAATCGGCACTTAAAGCATGGGCAACATTATCATCTGCACAAATCGCAATGTTTACTGTATCCACCGTTGGGGCAGGATTCACGGTCACGGTAAAAGAAGTGGGTTGACCTGGACATTGGACGTTGCCGTTGATGAATATCGGAGTAACGGTCACGGTAGATTGAATCGGAGCTAGGGTTGGATTATTTCCAACAAAAACAGGGATGTTTCCGGTACCTGTTGATCCAAGTCCTACCGCAGCATTGGAATTCACCCAATTAAACGTAGTTCCACCGATGGGACCTAATATCGGAACCACCGCAGAACTTGTTCCTTCGCAAAGAATAAGGTTGTTTAACGGAAATACTGATGGTTCTGGATTTACTACGATTTGGAAGGTGTCCTTGGCTCCAGGACAGCTTACCCCATTGAAGGTAAATAACGGAGAAACCACCACCGTAGAGTTTACAGGAGCAAAGCCCGGATTATTGGCTACAAACGCGTTCAATGAGTCGATACCGCCTGCAGGTAAACCGACGTTCGCACCGGCCGTATTCCATGTATATACCGTTCCAGGGGCACTTCCACTGAATAACACTTGAGGATTCCATTGAGTATGACAAACATTTAAATCTGGATTGGGATTAACCGATGGAATTGGATTTACGAATACCGTAATTGGGATCACGGGGCTGCTGCAACCATTGGCAACCGAAGTACCAATAACATGATACGTAACCTCTTCCACAGCACCGGTTGGATTGACTAACTGATCATTGATGATGGCAGACGTTGTGATGTTCGTAGTTTCATTCAATACATTTACGTTCGGATCCGCATACCAATTGAAGGTTACGTTGGTATTGGCAACTAAATTTAAATTCACGTTTGCATTACTACAAATCGTTACCGTATCTTGATTTAACAAGGCCAATGGCGGTTTTACAATGACCGTAATCGTTTGCGATGGCCCCTGACAATTCCCTTGAATCGAGGTTGGCGTTACTGAATAGACCACCAACTGGTTTTGATTCGAATTATTAACCAACACATCGTTAATCACCGCACCACTGTTCGTAATCAAGGACTCCCCACTTACATTTGGGTTGTTCACCGTACAGAACCATGAAAAATTAGAAGGAATATTTGCAGCCAAGATGGCATTCACCCCTGCCCCACTGCATATCTCCAAATTCTGTGGAATATTCAGCAAAACATCCGGCTGCACTTGCACGACCACAAAAGAATCCGGACCAATACATCCCGCTAGCGTAGTTGGTGTAATCGTGTAGGTAACATTTTGAGGTACAGCGCTGGTATTGGTGAGGGAGTCATTGATCAAAGTACTGGTCTGAACCGTGGTTAATTCTCCATTCACATTCGGATTTTGTGTAGCAAACCACGTAATGTTCGCAGGGATATTTGTAGTAATGTTAACTCCCGTAAACTGATTATTACAAATTACGGTGTCGTTTAAGGCATTGACGTAAGGCGTTGGATTCACCGTAATGCTATATGTAGCTGCCGGTCCGTTACAACTTTGACCTTGGAAGGTAAAGATTGGCGTAATGTTGACATTTCCTGAAATAGCACTGGTTCCCGGATTGGTCGCATTAAAGGCATTTACCGTATTACTTCCACTCGCTACTAATCCAATGGCAGTATTTGAATTTGTCCAGTTGTATGATGTTCCAGAACCATTGATAGGCGTCGCATTCACAGCCGTTTGATGGCAATAACTTTGATTGTTTATTGGCGCTACGGAAGGTATTGGTAACACGTAATAGGTAAAGGTTTGATTCGGTCCTGAACATGAAATCCCTTGGGTAAAGATTGGCGTAATGGTCACTTGGGAAGAAACTACGGCATTGGTGGCATTTTGGCCGATAAACGCGGGAATCGAATTCGTTCCATTCGCCCCAATTCCAATAGCTGTATTTAGTGCCGTCCATTGATACGAGGTTCCCGTTCCTGTGAAATTCAATAATTGCGTATTCGCTCCGGCGCAAACATACTGCGAACCCGGATTCGTAACACTCGGCGTTGGATTTATCTGATAGGTGTAGCTTTGTGGGGAACCCGGACAAGAAACCGCATTTTGAATAAATGTTGGAGTAATTGTCACTTGAGCGAAAATGGCTGCATTCCCATTATTCACGGCATTAAACGCTGCAATATTCCCTGCCCCTGTTCCAGGAATACCAATGGAAGGAATGCTGTTAGTCCAATTGTAAGTAGTATTCGCTACGGAACCATTGAAGGTCACCGCTGTGGTAGGCAATCCATTACAAACTACCTGGTTCGCAGGGGCAAGCACATCAGGAGTAGGACTTACAAAAATCGTAAATGTGGTATTGTTCCCCGGGCACGTCACGCCATTGGCCGTAAAGTTTGGAGTAACCGTAATCAATGCGTTGACAGATTGCGTACTTTGGTTAATCGCCTGAAAGGAAGCTAGTGATAAACCGGTACCCGAAGGTACCAAACCAATGGTGGTGTTGTTGTTACTCCAATTATAAC
>DBCM01000101.1 GCA_002293045.1 Flavobacteriales bacterium UBA958
GTCCCTTCTTTATTCCATTGAAGGTTTTTAATGCTGAAGTGCTGATTACCTACCTTGATGGGTAAGAGTGCATCCGGGGAAATAACCCAAAGGCAGGAGGTATCTCGTTTTCCCTTTTCTTGGGTAATGTACGCCAAGTTCCCCTGCCTTGACAACAAGAAATCGGTTGTGTTATTCGCTTGAAATAAGATCTCATTCCGATTTTCTAACACTAAGGTAGAACCGTCTGATTTAATTTCTTTGACTTGCTCAGTTGGTTTTTCTTTCTTATGAAACCAACATTTCTTTGGGGATTCCACCGTTGAGGATTTTGGCTTATCGTTTTGCTCTTTTAAATACGCCACGTAATTCGAAGATTCCGCCACTTCAAATCGCTTAACCTGAGACACTTTACGGAGGGAGTCTTTGGTGGAATTAAAAATTACCAAGGTGTCTTTTGGCCATTTCTTTTTGTCTATTTTATTCAACTCACAAGTTCTCAAGGTATCATAACCCGGAGTGCGTCGCCAAGCCATTAAGGAACCAGATTCGTTCATTTGCAACTCTTTTGCAGCGAACATAGAATCTTTAGCGCCGCTGGAAACATGCTGCCAATGCAAGTACCCATCGCCTTTCATGGGCAACACTTCAAAGGTTAACCAAGCACCTTGATTAGAAAGCTTTACCTTCTCGATTCGATTCCATCGAGCATAGGCATTGTGATCAATTACTTGCTTTTGAGCGAAGGTATTCACTAGAATAAAACAAAAAATGAACCTAATAAAACTAATCATGTTATTTGTTTGCTTGTCGGTGCGATGTTAAATAAATTCCAATAAAAATAATACTCATCAATAAAATAGTTTTAGAATTAATAAAACTAGTATAATCCGATGACCAACCAATTTTTGAAAAAAGGAACGTAAAAGTAATCACAAAGATTGGTTGAACATAAATGAATGCAGCTGCCACGGTAGAACTCACATGTTTAAGGCCGACTACGGTCAATAAATACGTAAGAAAAGTTACTCCAACCACCACATAAATAATCTTAATCCAAATAAACCAAGGAATCGTGTGTAAGTTCGTTTGTGTAAGGTCTCCATACAACGGGGGAAAGGCCAATAAAAAGAGGGAGCCAAAGGTAAAAACCCAAGTGATCACAACCAAGGGGGGATATTTCTGCATGAGCGGCTTAACCAATAACAAATACACGGCATAGCTCAATGAATTGCCCAAAAGAAATAAATCACCAAGTTGGGCTTGAACGGTTTTTGTGCCATAAGTCGTTAGCGCAATTGCTCCAAATGCACCAATGCTAATCCCAATCCACTGTGTTTTAGTCAGGCGTTCTTTCAACCAAAAAAATGAAAGTACGGCTACCATAATCGGATTGAGTGCCATAATTATTCCGGCATTCATTGGGGATGAGGCATTCAACCCGTGAAAAAACAACAGTTGATTGACCGTTACTCCAAATAATCCACACGCGGCTAATCGCAGTAGATCACGCCTAAGTATTCTTGCGCGCTTTACAAAAGGAATGAGCATCCAAAAAAGTACGACCGCACCAATTACCCTGAATAAAATAAAGACTGTGGGAGTTAGAAATACAGGCATGACCCCTTTGGCCAACACATGGCTTGCCCCATAAATCAGATTGACTAACAATAAGGCAAACGCCGCCCACTGTTCCTTATCCTTTTTTATCTCCAAAACAGAAACCGGGGTTTAACTACCGAGGCGCGAAATTCATCCAATCGTTCTGTGATTCCTTTATCCATTAATCGATGCAGAAATTTGATATTGCCACGGGCCTCTTTAACATCTTTTTCCATCTTAAAAATCGGACAAAGCGCTTTACATTGAACCTCCCTGCCCGCAACCTCAATCGTTGATGACAATTCCGGTAATGCAATGGGATTCATCAATAGCAAGGCGGCAAACCCTTGTTCTTTAAACCGGCCCTCGGGTAATTCCCCCAATCCAAAGGTATGGCCTGAGATGGCCCAATGCCCTTTCGCTAAATAATTTTTTATGGCGATTAAGCGATTGGCTGCCCAATTAAACAAGGGATTTTCCAAATCAAACTGCCAATACTCTGGAAGTAAAAAATATAATTCAATGACGGCCTCTGCGTGATAAGTTTCCGGCACGGGCAGGGTTAATTTCGATACATCCGTTGTACACAATACCGCACCCCGACTATCCCCCAGAAGTATCAAGGCCAAGCGCTCTTCCCCTATCGTGATTTCTTGAACAGGTTTACCCAGCCGTTGTGAAAGTGCTTCAGGGAACATAAGTACTGATTTTTTTAAGATAACTTGTATCGGTTAAAGATTCCAAGAATGAAACCAGTTGTTTCTGTTCCGTAGCAGTGAGTTTAAACGGTACAATTGCTCCATGTTGACCTTTCGGGCGTTTACCTCCTTGTACATAATGTGCGATAACCTCATCCAAGGTTTTCAAACTACCGTCATGCATATACGGGTATGTGAGCGCAATATTGCGAAGGGTTGGTGTCTTAAAAAACCCAATGTCAGCACTATCCAAGTTGATTCTAAAACGGCCTTTATCCGCTCCATAATTTTGGTAAAGACCATTGTTCTCCGCCTTGAAATTGGTGAAGTATGGGGCTGGGTGACAGGTGGTACAATACAGGGAGTTGAATAACTTCAATCCCGCGCGTTGATCGCTGGTCAATGCATGCGTTTTCCCCTTCATGAATTGGTCATACGGACTATTCAAAGAAAGGAGGGATCGCTCAAAGGCAGCAATACTTCGTGTCAAAACCCATGCGTCAAAATCTCGATTAAATATTTTCTTTGCCGCCTGCTGATATTCTGGAATTGCTCTTAATTTAGGGATTAAGACCTTCATATTATGCCCCATTTCGGTGGCTTCTTGTATCGGAACAAGGACTTGGAGTTCCAACGTTTTGAGGTGTGCATCAAACATCACTGTTTGTAAAAAAACACTGTTAAGTAAGGTTGAGGCATTGCGTTCTGGATGCTTTCCGTCAATTCCATCACTGACAGTTTTTCGATCGGTAAAAGCGAATACGGGATTATGACAATTAGCGCACGCAATGGATTCATCCCGGGACAAACGCTTGTCAAAAAATAACGCACGACCCAATTCAATCTTTTGGGCTGACGGGGGGTTATCCTTGGGGTACATATGCTCAGCACTTAAATCCTCTGGCGATTCACAGGACCAAGCAAGCATTAATACCCCCCAAACGAAGCCCCATTTTGTCATGGATTCACAATAAAATACTCTTGGGTCAACAGCGCCCTATGCTGTGCATCGTATACCCTTAGAATATAATATCCCGTATTCATATCCAACGCAGCACTGCCGTATTCTTCATTCATTAAACCGCTGGAAACTAAGCGGCCAGATAAATCCAAAATTGTGAATGAAGCCTGTTGCAAATCCTCCCAATACAGCGTGGCCCCTTCTACGTAAACGGAGGAAGGTAGATTTGTGTTTAGGTCGGCGGTAGCCGGCTGAGTAAATACGTTGTAGGTTAGGACATTGGACATGATAGACTCATTCAATCCCGACTGGCCGTGTAGTACCCCCACCGTTGACAAGGGCATATCCCTCAACCATTCGTCTATATTGCATGTCAAATAAACATCCATTTGGCCTGAGTTTGTCTGTGTTTCAATGACTGGCATTTGAATCATACGTGTATTGTGATCCCCAAAATTGTGCATTTCAAAATAGGCATCTGGATTTTGATCATTGTTACTGTCTGCCTCACCACCAACGATCATGTGCATATAGCCGAACTGCCAACCCCAATACATCGTTGGGTTCTGAAAACTAAGGGGATGCGTGTCTGGATAGCTGGAAATATCCACCGCTTCAACTCCCGACTGGGTGTTTAAGCGCGCAGGAACTCCCACTAAAAAACGGATACTATCCAAATCTTGAATGTTATAGGTTCCAAGGAAGAAACCAAATTCCTCTGGGGTAAATAAATAAACCGCCGGAGAAACATTCGTTTGAACCCCACCGTCATGGAAAAGCACAACATCTGACACATAGTAATCAAAATGGTCAATATTCACTACCACACCATCGATACCCGTATAGGGAGTATTTAATTGAAATGGCCCATTATTAAAAAAAGGATTAATGTGCAAAAAAACGTCTTTTTGGGCTGACATTGTATGACATGCCGCAACGAAGATTACGATTGAGATTAACTGTTTCATCTTATCTTTTTTTAGCGATGTATAATACCTCATCGGCAGAAATCCTGAACTTTTCAAAAATATCCGGACTCAAGTGTTTATTCAACCAAAATTCTTCTACTTCAAAGCCTGCACGTTTTAGGTAATCTGGATAATCCAATCCGAACAAACGCACATGATCTTTTTGCCAATAATATTTTTCACGGTCTTCGGGGGTAATTATCGATGGGTCTTCTAGCGTTTTCTCTCTGGAAACATCTTGGGGTACCTGCATGATTGCCCAGCCCCCCGGCTTCATTACACGAAACAATTCACGCATACATTGATTCGGGTCTTCTACATGTTCCATCACGTGATTACAAAAGACCACATCAAAGCGATTATCCTCCAAGGGGATGTGATGCAAATCAAAATGCATATCAGCGATAGGAGAAACAATATCCGCAGTGAGATAATTTAGATTCGATTGTTGTTTAAAGCGGTCGATAAAGCACTGTTCTGGTGCCATGTGCAAAACAGCTAAGGAGGGTGCGGTAAAAAAGGTGCTGTAATCTCTGAGATAGAGCCACATCAACCGATGTCGCTCTAGGGTCAAATCATAGGGGCAAAGCACATTTTCTCGGTGTGCCACATCCGAGCCATAGGACAGGAACTTTGAGAACTTGCGGTCGCATACAGGGCACTCTACCTTATCTCCACGATACAACAAGGGCGCAAACTGCTTGAAAATGTAGCTCAATCGAATCAGCAAGGGACGAGGAAGCGTGTTTAACAAGAATTTATATAAACGTTTCACAGGGTAAATTTACGATAAAAAATGTGGATAATTCGTCCTTTAAACTGCAACCCATCGCACGGTTGGACGTATGGAAGTAAATGAACATAAAATCTTTTCTTTTTTTCCTCCATGTGAGTTTGATTGCCTTTGTTCAGGGCCAAGGTCAACCCGTGGCAGTGAAAGATTTTAAAGATCAACATGTGTTGTTCACAGACATTGGGATTAGTCCTGCACCGTTCCAGATCAGTTATCCCTTCCAATTAGCAGAAGGTCCTTTGAAATACAAAAATAATTTTAAACCCATTTTAGGCCTCGCGTATGCGTACAAGTGGTTTTCCATGCGCGTCTCCTTCCCCGTCTTACCTGGGGTTCGTTCCGTTGAAAAATATGGAAAATCGAAGCAATTTGGTATTGGATTCGATTATAACTTTAAGCGGCTTTATACCGACATTGATTTTAGAATTATTCAAGGTTATGCGATAAAAAATGCCCTAGCTTTCGACACAAGCTTATCCGCTAATGCGCCAAACCTCATATATCCAGCATTAGGAACCATGAATCTTGCGTTAAATCTGTGGTACTTCAACACCGATGATTTCAAAATGAATGCATTGCAAGGAAAGCGTGCTCATTTTGAAAAACAAGTGCATACTTGGTATGTAAAAGGTACCTTAAATTACTTTGGAGTAACCCATGGTTCCCGAGAAATCATTCCATCGCTGCTTCAAGACCCACAGCAATCTAAAACAAGTGCACAAAGCTATTCAGCCCTTGATTTTGGTGTGATTCCTGGATATGCCTACGCAAACCGTATTAACAACTGGCAATTCTCTGGATGGGCGGGTATCGGGCCAGTAATTCAATCAAAATTTTACACCATCGATCCAGGAGCTCAAGGTTTCCTGGGAATTGCACCCCGGTATGATATTAAATTCGTTACTGGATATTCAACCCCCGAACGGTTCATTTTACTTGCTGGGAACTTTGACAACAAATCCGCTGCATTTACCAACTTAACTTATCGGCAATATTTTTATACCATTCGCTTAGTGGTTGGTCTGCGAATCCCTCCTAAAACATAGCATCTAACCACTCGTCATCCACCAAATGAGGTATGGTCACTTTTAAATTTGGCTCTATTTCCATGGCTCGTTTTATCGCATAGGTTGCATGTGGATTCCGTGCCCAATTCCTGCGGGCAATACCATTGTTCACATCCCAATGAAGCATCATCTGAAGGTTAACCGAGGTTCGGTCTGATCCATCGAGGAGCATGCCAAAACCGCCATTGATTACTTCCCCCCAACCAACGCCCCCACCGTTGTGGATAGAAACCCAGGTAGCCCCTCTAAAACTGTCCCCAATGACGTTCTGTATTGCCATATCGGCTGTGAAGCTTGAACCGTCGTAAATGTTACTGGTTTCGCGGTACGGAGAATCTGTTCCTGATACATCATGGTGATCTCTACCTAAAATTACGGGTCCAATCTCACCGCGGGAAATTGCCTCATTAAACGCTTGTGCAATCCGCATTCGGCCCTCTGCATCCGCATATAATATGCGTGCCTGTGAACCTACCACGAGGTTGTTTTCTTGAGCGCCTTTAATCCATTGAATGTTATCCAACAGTTGTAATTTAATTTCATCGGGGGCTTCGCTAAGCATTTTTTCCAAGACTTTCCGTGCGATTTCATCCGTTTTTTGCAAATCGTTGGAATCGCCAGAGGCGCATACCCACCGGAAAGGACCAAAACCGTAATCAAAGCAAAATGGACCGAGTATATCTTGAATGTATGAAGGATATTTAAAATCCAATCCATTCGAAGCCATCACCTCTGCTCCTGCGCGCGAAGCCTCCAATAAGAACGCATTTCCGTAATCAAAAAAATAGGTGCCTTGCGCGGTATGTTGATTTACAATGGCTACATGACGACGCAGCGAATCATACACGAGCTCCTTAAATTTGGCTGGGTTTTCCGCCATCAGCTGATTAGATTCTTCATAGGTTAATCCTACAGGATAATACCCGCCCGCAAAGGGATTGTGTAAGGATGTTTGGTCTGATCCCAAATCCACAAAAATGTGTTGTTCAGCGAATGCTTCCCAGACCTCAATTACATTGCCTAGGTAAGCAATTGATACCACCTCATTCGAAGCTAAGGCAAGTGAAATACGCGCACACAATGCAGGTATATCAGTAATTACTTCGTCTACCCAACCTTGCGAATGGCGCGTATGTACTGCTTTTGGATTTACTTCTGCGGTAACACTTACCACACCCGCTATATTTCCCGCTTTCGGTTGCGCCCCACTCATTCCACCAAGGCCTGCAGTGACAAATAATTTTGTGTTTGGATTCTTGTTGGACGTTGCAAACCTACGCAGCGCATTCAATACCGTAATGGTTGTACCGTGAACGATGCCTTGAGGACCAATATACATGTATGATCCTGCGGTCATTTGCCCGTATTGAGTAACCCCCAAGGCGTTAAATCTCTCCCAATCGTCTGGCTTACTGTAATTTGGAATCATCATTCCATTGGTAACTACTACCCGAGGTGCATTGCGATGCGATGGAAAGAGTCCCATGGGATGGCCTGAATACATGACCAAGGTTTGTTCATCCGTCATGATCGACAAATAATGCATGGTCAATAAATACTGGGCCCAATTCTGAAAAACGGCGCCGTTCCCGCCATAGGTAATCAGTTCATGCGGATGCTGTGCCACACGGGGGTCCAAATTATTTTGAATCATCAGCATAATGGATTTAGCTTCCAAAGATTTTCCAGGATATTCATCTATGGAACGGGCTTTCATTGGATAGGCAGGACGATAACGGTGCATATAAATTCGGCCAAATTCGGATAATTCCTGTGCAAATTCAGGGGCAAGCACCTGATGCATGTTGGCAGGAAAATAACGCAGGGCATTTTTAAGTGCTAGTTTTTTTTCGGGTCCTGAAAGGATTGCTTTACGTTTTGGTGCGTGATTTACTTGAGCATCGAAACCCGGATGTTCTGGCAAATGTAACGGGATTCCTTGGGATAATTCTTCTTTAAATGTCATGACATTTGAGATTTTCCAATTAAAAATACTACGGGTGATTTAGACAGATCTTTAGCATGTTCTCTCCAATCTTTTACATTCATGGTTTGAATTCGCTGATTTGGGAGTGTAAGATTGGCAGCAATGCATAATTCACAGGTATCCCCCAACTCGTTCAACAAATCTTCAAGCACATTCATATTTCTAAAGGGGGTGTCCATAAATAAATGGGTAGTACCCGTTCTGCGGGTGTCCATTTCGAAATCTTTCATTTTCTTTATTCGATCTTTCCGTTCTTTCGGAAGGTAGCCATGAAAGGCAAAAGACTGACCTGAGAAACCACTAGCCATCAAGGCTAATAAAAACGAGGACGGCCCAACCAAGGGATTCACGAATACGCCCTGAGAATGGCATAGCGCTACCAACTCAGCACCTGGGTCGGCAACACCGGGACACCCGGCTTCCGAGATTACCCCGACCGAATTTCCTCCAAGTATTGCTAATAAAATTTGCATTACCTCATCCTTCGACGAACGCTTATTCATCATATGAAAGGTACATTCATCAATCGGAAAGTTACGATCCAGTTTACGCAACAAACGCCGCGCAGATTTGATGTCTTCCACGGCAAAATGCCTCAAATCACGAATGATTTCAGTGAGCTGTACCGGTAAAATATCGGCGGTAGATTCCCCGCCTAGGGTATTGGGGATTAACCAAAGAATGCCTTTTTTATTTGTCATTTGTTACGTCTGTTATTAAGGCTTCTGTTGCCTGTTCTACTAGGGTGAATACTGCATTAAAATCAGATTGACTCCCATAGTAAGGATCAGGAACCTCCATTTGTTTGGAAGGGTAAAGATGGTCTAAAAGAAAATACACTTTCGCTCGATCAGCATTCGTATTCGCTAAACGGAGTACATTGGTGTAATTACTTTGGTCCATTACGTATATCCGATCGAAATCCACAAAATCTTGTGCCGTAAATTGCCTAGCACGGAGTTCTGAAATATCTATTCCTTTCGCCTTAGCGGTTTGAATCATCCGAGCGTCTGGTGGGTTTCCAATGTGGTATGCGGCCGTACCCGCGGAATCAACTACCCAAGGCAATTGCTTTTCAGATACCTTGCTACGCAGGATTCCATCAGCCACTGGAGATCGGCAAATATTTCCTAAACAAACCATTAGAATGCGCATGTGCAAAGGTATGATAAAATCAATGGATAAGGCCTTAAGACACTACATTTCTACCCTTCCATTGGGCGCGAAATACAGGAATCATTATCACCAAGACCAGGTTGTAGATGGGGAAAATTACTTGGTAAGCGGGAATGAGACACCACGCTCCTATGCGATTAAATCTGAAAAAATAGGGTGCATAGAACAGCAAATCTAGGCCAGTTTTTACGCTTAATAAGAACAACATTTCAGTGAATTGTTCCTTGTAGAAACAAAGCCCCAACAAGGTATAAAACGCAACAGATAATATGGTTTGAATTACCCCTAAGCTTGTAGCAAAATGATCTTTTACCTTGGTGGTTTTTGAAATCCACCGCATGCGTTGATGTAAAAACGCTCTAATTCCTTTTGGCGCAAAAGTGTAAACGGCAAATTTGGAGGCCGAAATCAATCGGACATCCATGTCGTTTTTTCTAAAATCTCTCAATAGAAATAAGTCATCGCCACTAGAAATATGTTGATGTGATGAGTACCCATCAACCCTTAAAAATGCACGTTTACTAAACAGCAAATTTGCCCCACTGGCAATCACCGGACGAAACAGCCCATATAACCCCACATTGATGGCATTCATGATGTGTAAATCCACCTCTTGCCATACTTGCCTCTTGGATTGACCTACTAAAATAGCGGGCAGAATCCACATCTGGGCAGCAGGTAGCGTTTCTAAGTGCGAAAAATAATGAGGACCAAAAAATACATCTGCATCTAAGGTTAAGAAGAAATCTCCTTTTGCTGCTTCCATCCCTGTTCTCAACGCTTCTTTTTTTCCAAATTTATTCGGCAGCAATGAAAGCACTCGAATCGGTAGCGTATTCGCATGCTTCTCTAGGAATGCAACCCCATCATCCTCGGAATGATCATTAATGAAAATAATTTCCAAAGGAAGATGTATTGACTGTTCCAAGGAAGCTAAGATGCTCGGCAATGAACCAGCTTCATTCCGAAAAGGAATTAACACTGAAATTCGTTGCAACGAAATCAACTCATCCGTTAAAACCGAAGCCTTTGACGCATGTAAAGCACCGCCAAGACCTACTAAACAGAGTAGTAAGATACCATATCCGATTAAAAAAATCTCGATTTCCATGTACTCGATAATCGTATTATAGCAAACAACACCGGAAGCACTACATTAAAGGCCCAGGTAAAAAAGGCCGTCAACATTACTTCTTCTTTCGGAAAGGCAAACCAAGAGAACACTGCAACCGCAATGAGTTCCCGCAACACAATTTTACCAAATAAAATGGAGGGAGACCAGGTTATCAATCCAAAACTTAACATGAGAATAAAGAGTTGTTTTAGCTCAAAAGGAACTCCAAAGCTGAGCAATATAAGGTGAAATTGAGCAGAAAAAACAAGGTAACGAATTGCACTTAACATTAAAATTTGATGTTTCAACGGAGTACGCGGCAATTCTTGAAGTGTACGAATAAACTTCCACCTCATCCAAGCCTTGGGGTACCTGAGGGTAAAATAATAGGCGCTCAAACTCAAAAGGACTGCACCTGTAAAGGAAAGGGTCATGTACAGGCGACTCATTTGGAATAAATAACATGACCCTACCGCGGCAAAGAGCATGGTAACGCTGAATTGAGCCAAGCCTGTAAGCACGCCTGAACCAATCCAATGCATGTCCTGCATTCGTCGATTGATGCTCATTCTTCCGATGGTTGTTGCAATAAATGCCGGGGTGAAAAAGGAAACAACTACTCCTTGTAAAAATGCAATCCTTTGTTCTCTAATAGTAATCGCATGTTGAGCTATACTCCATTGGAAGCGCTTCCATTCCAACCAAAGGTTCATTGGGGCCAATCCTAACGCTCCCCACAAAAACAGGGTGTTCGTTACGCGAACAACTTCAAAGGAAAGCCATTTAAAGAGGAGTTGATGGCAGATTACCACAAAGCAAGCGAGTAAAAGAAATCGAATGAAGACCTCAAGGGTGGCATTAAATTGAGTAGCTTTACTGTTCGTTTGCATTTTCAATGGCTGAAGATAGAATAATTCTTGGAATTGACCCCGGAACCACGGTATTAGGGTATGGATTAATCCATGTGAAAAACGGTAAACTGTCCTTAGTGAATTTTGGAATTATTCAACTTCATAAATTACCGAGCCATCCGGACAAATTAAAACGTATTTTGGAACGAATCAATGGATTAATAGAAGAATATAAGCCGGATGAAATGGCAATTGAGGCACCCTTTTTCGGTAAAAATGTACAATCCATGTTAAAATTAGGACGGGCACAAGGGGTTGCAATTGCCGCATGTTTGAATCACAACATCCCCTTTGAGGAATATGCTCCTCGTAGAATAAAACAAAGCATTACAAGCAACGGTAACGCCTCGAAAGAACAAGTTGCTGCCATGTTACAATCCTTACTAAACTTCGATGAAATGCCTAAGTACTTAGATGCCACGGATGGCCTGGCCGTTGCGGTGTGCCATGTGTTTTCAAAAGGAGTAGGTGAACACAACAAAGCCAAAGGAGGTGGATGGAAGAGTTTTATCAAAGATCAATCCCATCGTGTTAAAAAGTCATGATTAATTGCATACAGATATATACGGATGGTTCCTCGAGAGGAAATCCAGGGCCGGGGGGATTCGGTATTGTTATGAAATTTGGTGCCAATGAAAAAACTGTATCAAAAGGCTATCGGCTCACGACGAATAACCGGATGGAATTATGGGCTGTCATCCATGCCTTAGAGCTTTTAAATACCAACAAATACCCCATTCATATTTATTCGGATTCAAAATATGTGATTGAGTCTATTGAAAAAAAATGGGTTTGGGCTTGGGAGAAAAAAGGCTTCAAAGGAAAGAAAAATGAAGACTTATGGAGGAAATACCTTCAACTACACCCCAACTATACACTTACATTTCATTGGGTTAAAGGACATGCCGGTCATCCAGAAAATGAGCGTTGTGATGTGCTTGCAGTGCAAGCGGCAACGTCAACAAATTTAGGCATTGACGAAGGGTACGAGAAGATCCAAGGAACGGGGTTACTTTGACCCGATAACTGTTACAAATCCATTTCTATCCACTGCTGTACCTCCAAGCATTTCTCCAATAAGACGGTAGAAGTATACACCATCCGTGCATGGAACACCGTCTGAAGTATCCCCATCCCAAAGTGCAATACCCGTTTGATCCTCAAGCATATAAACCATATGACCCCAACGATTAAAAATCTGAATTTGATAGGTTTTAAAGAATTGCTCAGACAACACCAGTTCATCATTTACCCCATCTCCATTTGGAGTAATTACATTCGGAATAATTAAATCCGGATCTTTTACATTAATGACTAATGCATATGAATCCTCACATCCTTGTTGATCAACTACCGTTAATGTAATGGTGTAAGGACCACTTAACGCGAAACTCGTTGTTTGATCGCTGTTGTTATTCAGGGTGTAGGTGGTATCGTTATTTATGTCCCACGTCCAACTTACAATTGGACTTCCAATGAAGGTAGACTGATCAGCGAACACAACAGGATCGTTTTGATCAACCAGCATCGGGGTTGCCGTAAAATCAGCATCCAATCCGTCATCAAAAACGGTAACGGAATCCAGCACCGTAGTGATTTCACAACCATCGGGACTGATTAGTGTAACTGTCGCCTGATAGGTTCCTGGTGTTTCGTAATTGTAGACGAAATTTGTTTCGTTGTATACGTAGTTCCCATCACCCATGTTCCAAATTAGACTGTCTACATTCACCGGTGCTTGTACGAGAAATGCCGCCCCTTGGGCACACAAATTGGGGTTTTGTATGAATCCTGGTGCGCCTTGTGGACCGCCAATGGTCACATGATTATCCACTGTGGTGTCATCTACACACCCATATTGATCAGTAATTTGCAGGGTAAGATCGAAAGCTCCATTAATTACAAAGGTATTACTCGGATCTTCTAACACTGAATTATTACCATCACCAAAGCCCCAATTCCATGCTGCGATCGTTCCGTACGATTGGGAGGAATCGAGGTATGTTCCAAATAAAGGTGGACATGCATATTCTCCATTGGCATTTAAAACCGCACCGCTAAAACTAAATGCAGGAATTGCATGTGGTAAGGAAACGGTAACCAGTTGGGTTAAGGTGTCCTCACAGCCATTGGAATCTATGGCGACAAGGGATAAATTAAAGCTACTGCTTAATTGACTCACCGGTAGGTTCGGTGGAACTACAGAAACAATTCCTGTATCCTGTACAGAGGCTACTGCTTGGTTGTTCACATACCATACATAGGATAAATTTCCTACGCCTGTAGATGAGTTCAAGGTGAGGGTTGTATCGGAATCGCAAACAACTGCAGGGAAAGAAAAATTAGCGGTTGGTTTAGTGATCGTGATCGGCACAGAAGCCGGTGTTGAAGCACATCCGAAGACATCGTACACAACCATAGTTGCCGTGTAGGTGCCGTTTCCATTAAACGTGTGATTTATGGGCTGATTTACATTGTTTGTGGTCACAGAACTGTTGTCGTCTGAGAAGGTAGTGACGAAATACGAGAGGGGCATACCATTCCCAACGGCCATAGAATTATTGGTAAACGTCACTGGAAAAGGAGAACAACCTACCGTATTCAAGGTAGTAATGATTGGAAATGGGATATTTAACACCCGAACAGGGTGCATCATTTGTGCCGTACAACCAACGCTGTTGGTCACCGTAAGGGTGATGTTGTAAAGGCCTTGAGTGGTATAAACAAAGGCCGGATTGGGTCCTGAAGTTAGGGTTTGACCATTCCCCATGGCATAAGACCAATTCGTTAAGGGGTGCGAATTTGGGGGCGCACTCCAAGAGGAGCTGGCATCAAAAAGCAACAAGCTATCGTTTCTACAAACCGTATCATTTGACATGGTAAACTGAGCTGCAATTTGTGAAATGTGAATTGTTTTTGTGATGCTATCACTGCATCCAGTGGTGTAGTTATGGATCACTTGTTCCACGGTATACGACCCATAGGTCGCAAAATTATGGGTTGTATTTCCATTGTTTACACCGTCCAACACTGCATTTCCTATGTTTGTGTTTGGCGTACCATCGCCCCACTCCCAAGTCATGCTTACATTGTCAGGTTGTTCACCATGGATCGCGTTGTCCGTAAAGGTAACATTGACTGGAAAGCCTCCAGGGTTACAAAATAATTGCGAAGAGGGATTAAACTCGGCAATTGGTGCCAAGACATACACTGCAGAGTCGATGGTTATTGAATCCTTACATCCACGAAAATCAACCACGAGTAGCACGGAAATATATCCCGTGTCTTGCGTGAATTGGTGAGTAGGGTTTTCTTGCGTTGAAGTACCATCACCAAAATCCCAAAAATAGGTGACTTCGTTCGCTTGATGCGGAACTGAAATTACGGTTCCATTCGTGAAGTTAACATTTTGCTTCACACAGGTAACTAAAGGGCTAACGGTGAAATCTACCAAATCTATGTCCCCAACCGTTACATAGTCATTCATGAACATGGTATCCACACATCCCGACTGAGAGGTCACTACCAAGGTAACATCATACAACCCTAAATTATAGGTTTGACTTGGAGGATTTTGTCCGTTAAAGGTTTGCCCGTTTCCAAAATTCCATTGCCAACTCACAATTGGATTTGCTGGGTTTGGTGTAGAGGAAGTATCTGTAAATTGTACCGTATGCGGGGTGCATCCTCCCGGTTCATTTGCAAAAAATCCAGCCTCAATGTTCACGATGTTGATGTAATTATTTTGGGTAGTACTTCCAGTACATCCAGATGGCGTACTTACGGAAAGCGTAACATTGTATTGACCTCCAGAAGTGTATACTTGAGGCGGTGGAGTGGTGCCCGTGTATGTTTGACCATTACCAAAATTCCAGGTATAATTTCCGGCTACCCCAGTAGTATTCGTAAAAGTAACGGTTGATGGAGCACAATTGGTTAATGGATTGGCAGTAAATGATGGATTAATATTGTTTTGAATCGTAATCTGGTGAGTAACATTATCTGTACATCCGGAACTTGTGTTTTGTGAGCTTAGCGTAATGGTATAGGTTCCAGCGGCATTAAAAGTAAATGAGGGATTTTGTTGCGCACTGTTGCCCTGACCACCAAAACTCCAGTTCCATGCGTTTGCCCCTGCCGTCGAATTGTCTTGAAAAGAAATGGCAGTCCCAACACATCCTGCAGCGGGAGCAGTTATTCCTGCTTGGAAATTACTAACCACGATGGAGTCAGTGTAACTGGCGACACAGCCTGTAGTTGTATTTGTAACTGTAAGTTGAACCCCAAAATTTCCTGCGGAATTATACGTGACATTCGCAGGATTTTGAGTGTTGGCGTTTTGACCGTTTCCAAAATTCCACGCGTATGAAAAATTTGCACCACTCGAAGATGTATTAGTGAATCCTACCGTTAGGGGAACTACACAGCCTATTCCGGTTACATTAAAGCCCACTGTTGGGGCAGGCAAAACTGTGATGTAATTTGCTTTTATTTCTGAATCAACAGCCCCATTAGCATTGGTAACAACTAGCGTTATGGTAAAGGTGCCAGCTGTTGTAAACACGTGTGTGGGATTCTGTGTGGTTACGGTAACCCCATCGCCAAAATTCCAAGAATATTGGTTAATCGCTGGACCTCCGTTTGCAGTTGAAGTTGAGGTAAAGCTAACAGGAACTCCTGCGCAAACGCTGAGCGGTGATGCCGTAAAATTCGCCGTTGGAGCTTGCGCCCAAAGGATAATAGTGCTGCAAATAAAAACGATAGAAATAATGATACTTTTCATAGGCCCAATAAGGACTTCAAAAGTAGGCAAATAGTTGCTTAAATGTACATTATTTTTTCATGAAGGGAAACCATGAAATGTGCTCGTCTTTATTCACATTTCTACGCTCACAAACCGATAAAAACTGATCCTCTAAAATCGCTGTGATTCCGAAATATTTAGAATCCGGATGTGCAAAGTACCAGCCTGAAACAGAGGAAGCTGGATTCATAGCTAAGGACTCCGTTAGGCTTATCCCAATGCGTTTTGTTGCCTCCAACAGATTGAAAATCCCTAGTTTTTCGTAATGATCCGGGCAGGCAGGGTACCCTGGGGCAGGACGAATCCCTTTGTACTTTTCAGCAATTAAGTCCTCGTTTTTAAGGGGGGTTTTGTCGTAACCCCAATGCGAAATTCTAACTTGTTCATGCAGCCATTCCGCGAGGGCTTCCGCCAAACGATCAGCGATTGCTTTTACCATGATGCTCGTGTAGTCGTCATTGGACTGTTCAAATGCTTTACACACTTCGGTTACGTCCCCCGCCGTTACTGCAAAACAGCCGATATTATCCTTTATCCCTTGTTCCTTGGGAGCTATGTAGTCTGATAAACACAGATTAAATTGTCCGGGAGTTTTTTCAATTTGTTGACGTAAGCCAATGGAACGATGCAACACCTGTTGTCCGGTTTCGTCGTAAATTTCGATATCATCCCCAATGGAATTTGCCTTGAATAAGCCGTATACGTACTTCGGTTCAAACCACCCCCGTTCCACGCCCTCTGCCAAGGTAGATTTGGCGTCTTTCAGCAGTTTAGTCGCTTCAATCCCTACCACCGAGTCGGATAAAATATCGGGATATTTTCCGTGTAAATCCCAACTCCTAAAAAAGGGCGACCAATCGATATATGGAATTAATGTTTCTACAGCAACCGTTCCGTCAACCACCCCGAGGGCAGGGGGCTTCACCAAGGTGTGTTCAGAAAAATCGAGTACTAACTTATTCTTTCGAGCGGCTTCAATCGAAACCATGCGCTTAGTGGCTGTCTGCAATTCATGGTGTGCGCGAATTCGCTCGTATTCCTCCAAAACCGTATTGTGATAGGACTTGGAATCACCTCCCAACATTTTTTCGGCGACGGTAACTGCCCTAGAAGCATCGGGTACATAAATGACCGGCCCCTCATAGTTCGGCGTAATCTTTACCGCAGTATGAACTTTAGATGTGGTGGCGCCACCAATGAGTAAGGGAATTTTTAAATTTCGTTGCTGCATATCCGCGGCCACCTTGACCATTTCTTCGAGGGATGGCGTTATTAACCCACTTAATCCAATAATATCTACACCTTCTTCAATCGCCCGATCAACAATTTGATTACCAGGGACCATAACCCCCATGTCAATAATTTCATAGTTATTACAGGCGAGGACTACTCCAACAATATTTTTACCGATGTCGTGAACGTCTCCTTTTACGGTGGCCATAAGAATCTTTCCCGCTTTTTGTATTTCGCCATTTTTATCCGCCTCAATGTATGGCTGAAGAAAAGAGACTGCTTTTTTCATAACTCGCGCGGATTTAACCACCTGAGGTAGAAACATTTTGCCTTCACCAAAGAGGTCACCAACAACGTTCATTCCCGCCATTAAGGGACCTTCAATAATCTGAAGTGGTTTGGGATAAAGGGGTAAACAGAGCGCTACATCGGATTCAATAAATTTATCAATTCCTTTAACTAGGGCATGTTCTATGCGTTTTTCTACTTCCCACGCTCTCCAGGCCTCATCAGCCACTATTTCTTTTTTGCCTTGCTTAACCGTTTCCGCGAAATTAAGTAAGCGTTCGGTCGCGTCTTCACGGCGATTAAAAAGCACATCTTCTATGTGCTCTAACAATACCGGGTCGATGTCAGAGTACACAGCGAGCATCGTTGGATTTACAATACCCATATTCATTCCGTGCTGAATCGCATGGTATAAAAATGCTGCATGCATGGCCTCGCGAACCGCATTATTTCCACGAAAAGAAAACGACACATTTGAGACACCACCGCTGATATGGCAACCGGGTAAGTGTTGTGTAATCCATTCCGACGCCCTAAAAAAATCAAGTGCATTGAGTGCATGCTCTTCCATTCCGGTGGCTACGGGAAAGATATTCGGGTCAAAAATGATATCGTTTGGATGGACATTGGCTTTATTCACCAACAAATCATAGGACCGGGCACAAATCTCAATTCTGCGTTCATAGGAATCCGCTTGCCCCCGCTCATCAAATGCCATAATCACCATGGCTGCCCCCATGGATTGAATGAACTTAGCTTGTTGAATAAACACGGCTTCCCCTTCCTTCAGGGATATGGAATTTACCACTCCTTTTCCCTGTAGGCATTTAAGCCCCGCAACAATGATTTCCCACTTGGAGCTATCAATCATAATTGGGATTCGAGCAATTTCTGGTTCGGAGGCAATTAAATTTAGGAAGGTAACCATGGCCGATTTCCCATCAATCATGGCCTCATCCATATTCACGTCAAGGATCTGAGCACCCCCCTCTACTTGTTCTCGCGCAACGGCTAAGGCTTCCTCATAACGGTCCTCTTGTATTAAACGCAAAAAGGCTTTTGACCCGGTTACATTGGTTCGTTCCCCGACGTTTACAAAATTAGTTTGCTTGGTAGCAATTAGAGGTTCTAACCCTGAAAGCTTAAGAATTCGTTCCATGTATAAATTTTCTAGGGGAATAATGATTGGCAAGTTCAGCGATTTTAGCAATGTGCTCAGGCGTTGTGCCACAGCAACCACCAATGATGTTCACCAAGTCTTTCTTAAAAAAAGAATCTACCTTTTCTGCCATGATTTCTGCCGTTTCATCATATTGTCCAAAAGCATTTGGAAGTCCGGCATTTGGATGAGCACTAACTGCGAAGGGGCTTTTCTCGCTCAGCACCGCTAAATACGGCTCCATCAATTCTGACCCAAGGGCACAATTCAAGCCAATGGAAAGTAATTTTATATGTTGCAACGAAATTAAGAACGCTTCGGGCGTTTGTCCAGATAATGTTCTACCGCTTCGGTCAGTAATCGTACCAGAAACCATAATTGGAAGCGCAATATTTCGACGCTCAAACACCTCATTCGCCGCAGAAAGGGCTGCTTTTGCATTAAGTGTATCAAATACCGTCTCAATCAACAGCACATCTACACCTCCGTCCATGAGTGCTTCTATTTGATCTTTGTAGGCATGTTTTAATTCGTCAAAACTCACTGCTCGATACCCGGGATTGTTTACGTCTGGAGAAATAGAAGCTGTACGATTGGTTGGACCGATAGACCCTGCAACAAAACGGGGTTTATCTGTAAACAAATCCGCTGCTTCCTTCGCTAATTTTGCGCCTTGGAAATTAATGTCATACACCGCATCCTCTAAGTGATAATCGGCTTGAGCGATGGTGGTTCCAGAAAAGGTATTGGTTTCAATGATATCGGCTCCGGCTGCCAAATACGCCTTATGGATTTCAAAAATAATATCCGGACGTGTAATGTTCAGTAAATCATTATTTCCTCTCAAGGAAGAAGCATGAGAGGCAAAACGTTCTCCTCTAAAATCCTCCTCTTCTAAGGGATATCGCTGTATCATGGTACCCATAGCCCCATCCAACACTAAAATACGGTCTAAAAGTTGTTTTTCAATTGTTGTCATTATAAAATATAGGGAAGAAGGGCAAGAAGCCAACACTTATCTTTTTCCATCCAAGGAATAGGATTTGGCACCTTATGCAAAGACAGGTTGCCAAGGTTTCATAGGGCCGGTCCCTCCACCTTTCTTCATAAGTTTAAATTGTAAAGAACTGGTACAAAAATAAGGAGATATTAAAGAAATGATACTGAGTGCCAAGAGTTTTTAGTGTATTTTAGAAAAAAAAACATGCAGTCATTTATAAAGAGTTTTTTTTACGCCTTGAGCGGAGTGTGCTACAGCTGGAGCATGGGCAGGAATTTTCGCATTCAAATTGTGTTAGGCGTTGTGGCATTCAGCCTCTGTTTTGCCTTAAGGGTTGAGCGGTGGGAATGGATTGTGGTGAGTATTTTAACGGGAGGGGTACTTGCGCTTGAAACGTTAAATTCCGCGGTGGAGACGCTGTGCAACCAAATTACCTTGGAGCAAGATCCAAGCATTAAAAAAATTAAAGATTTAAGCGCCGGTGCTGTACTGATATTCTCTTTTTTTGCCTTGGTCATCGGCTGCCTGATTTTTATTCCAAGGATTATATGAATATTTAGTTAATCCGATATTTTGACCCTGAGGTTCTGCCTATTTGCCCCGATAACTCCAATCCTAATAGCAAGCAGTGAAGTTGAGAGGTTGGCATACCCGATTGAAGAACCAATTCATCCATATATAAGGATTCATGTTGCTTTAGAATAGAAATAATGTGTTGTTCTTCGGGTGATAAATTCACAGGTAAGGCGAGTTCTTTTTGCCTAGACCGGGGTTTGTCCCAACCCAACATGCCCAAAATATCCGATGATTTTGTCGCAAGGTGGGCCTTTTGTTGTCGAATTAACGCATTGCATCCGGCAGAATATTGTTGATGCACTGAACCTGGAAATGCAAAAACGTCTCTGTTATAATCATTAGCCAACTCAGCGGTTATCAATGCTCCTCCTTTTTCTCTACTTTCTACCACGACGGTGGCATCAGAAAGCCCTGCAACGATACGGTTTCTAACGGGAAAATTTTCTCTCACCGGTTTAGAGAACACCGAATATTCGGAAAGTAATGCCCCGCCATGTTCCAGAATTTCTTGAGCTAATTTAGCGTTTCGTTTAGGGAACACTTGAGTTAATCCACTTCCCAATACCGCCACGGTTGGCATGTTATTTTTTAAGGAATATTCATGAGCCAGGCTGTCTATTCCCAAGGCCAATCCTGAAACAGAGACTACTCCCGCCTCAGATAGGCCTAATGTCAATTCCTTGATTAATTCTAACCCGTAAGAAGTGTGCATTCTAGACCCAACAATTGCTAGCATCCTTCGCGAATTTAAAATATCCTCACCACGGCAGTATAATACAATTGGCGCATCCACGCACTGCTTTAGTCTTCTTGGATAATTTGAATCTAACATAAAAACAGGACTAATCCCGTAAGTACGACAAGCCTCAATTTCCTTAACGGCGAATTCTAAGGCCCGATTTCGCTCCATAGATGCTAATTGATTTATTGAAAGCCCGGTCCTTTCTTTTATTTCAGAAATACTCAGGTAAAAAAATTGTTCTGGACTAAATTCAGAGAGTATACTGTGAATTCGAATCGGACCAAGACCAGTTAAAAAACTCATCGCTACTTTCTGCACTAACCCATCATCACCCATTTTTTTATATCTTCGTTAACCCTAATTTACGTATAAATTAACTTAACGTGCGGCGATTATTACTTTTTAACATCTCTGTTCTACTTGTGCTTCAAGGATTTGGACAATCCCTTCAAGGAATTGTTACTTCGGCTGAAGATGGTAAACCCTTGAAGGAGGTTAAAGTGACTCATGAGCCTTCAAACCAATGGGTAAAAACTGATAGTGCAGGGAATTTTACACTCACTCATGTATCATTACCGGCGACCCTAACCATCCGAGCGAATGGATTTATAGCACAAACACTGGAAATAATGATACTCGATAGGCTCAATGTCCAATTAGTACCAAAGCAACGAGTAATGAATACCGTGGTCGTTAGTGCTGGTAGACGCGACCAACAAATCGAAGAAATTCCGATCTCTATTGAAATAATAAAGCCCGCCTTGGTGGCGAATAAGGGATTAACTAACCTTGCCCAGGCAGTGGATCAAAGCCCGGGTGTATATGTGATGGATGGGCAAGTGAGCATTCGCGGAGGGGGTGGTTTTGCCTATGGCGCGGGAAGCAGGGTGTTGTTGCTGTGGAATGGGGTTCCGATGCTTTCGCCTGATATTGGTGACGCCAAATGGAATGCGGTTCCTATGGAACAAGCATCTCAGATAGAAATATTAAAAGGCGCCTCGTCTGTGCTTTATGGCAGTGGTGCATTAAACGGAATTATTGCCCTAAACGAACGTGAACCTGGATCGGACGGGGTACTTGAAGCCAAAATTCAAAGTGGAGTTTATGATAATCCGAACCGTAAATCACTGCAATGGTGGGGCAAAGGAAAGGAGCAAGCGTTCAATCCCACCTTTCATATGGCAGATTTGTATTACGGAAAATCTATTAAGAACATTGGATATACCATCGGAGCAAACGTTTTTTTCAATGAAGCATTTCGTCAAGGTGAACAAGAAAAACGCGCTCGAATTAACGGAAGCTTTTACTATCGTCCATTGAAAGAAAACACCAAATTGAAAGCAGGTGTCAGCTACAACTTACAGCTGCAAGATGCGGGTGTTTTCGTGTTGTGGAAAAATGATTCTATGTGTTATCAAGCCATGGACAATACCATTTCAAGACAAAAGGCGGTGCGCTTTAATGTGGATCCATACCTGAAATTTATTGATCGAAAAAACAATAAGCACCACTTTAGAACGCGATACTATTTGGTTACCACGGGAAATGATACCAAGGTATATGATGCTTCATTTGCCCAAATGTATTATTTCGACTATCAGTTTCAAAAGAAGATAAATAGTGGGACAAATGTGACACTTGGAGCAACGAACACGCTCAATAACGTTAAAAGTTGGGTCTTTGGAGATCACCTCAGTGAGAATGCCGCAGCGTACAGTCAATTTGAAATTAAAGCAAAAAAATGGGATTTTACGACCGGCTTACGGTTAGAATTTTGCAAATTAGATACCCTTCCCTTGGATTCTAAATTCACCGTCGGTCAATTTGAATCCCCGATATATCCTATTCTTCGCGCGGGGGTTCACTATGAGCCCTTTAAAGGAACTCACCTTCGAGGATCATTAGGACAAGGCATTCGTTTTCCTTCCATCGCTGAACGCTTTGTGTCCACCTCCGTTGGCGGCGTGGTGATTTTTAAAAACCCTACGCTTCGTCCAGAAACGGGCTATGCAGCAGAACTTGGTGTGAAGCAGGTGTTTAAAATTGGGGGATGGAAAGCGATGGCCGATGTGGCTGGTTTTGCAAATTATTATTCTAACATGACAGAATTTACCTTTGGTTTGTACAAGCCCGACAGCATCACCGTGCTCCAAACATCAAACCCTGACACCATAAATTACTTTTATAACTGGGTAGGATTTCAGGCACAAAACGCAGAGGAAGCATTTATCAGTGGCGCGGAATTTTCTTTCAACAGCATGGGGAAAATTGGTGAAGTTGATTTAACCACGCTACTCGGATATACCTACATGTATCCCATCAGCCTTAATAAAGATTCTCTCTATAGACTCTCTTTTTCAGACCCAACCACAAACATGTTGAAATATCGCTTTAATCACATGGCCAAAGCCGATATTCAAGCAACATATAAAGCGATAAGTTTAGGCATATCTTCTCGGTACAATAGTTACATGAAAAATATAGACCGAGTCTTTGAAGACGGGGTGCTTGGAGAGGAATTACTGGTAGGTATGGCCTACTATCGTTCTGTTTTCAATAAAGGTGTTGCGGTTTTTGATGCGCGCTTTGGGTATCAAATTAATGATGCCTTTAAAGTTAATTTTATTGCTAATAATCTCTTTAACAAGGAATACGTCAGCAGGCCTGGCGATGTTCAAGCCCCAAGAAACTTCATTCTTCAAATGCAGTTGGCTTTGTAATTTTTTGTTTCTTTAAGCCCCAAAACCTACCCTATGCGAGTAATTTTATTTTTCTTCACCTTCTTTTTATTTAGCTCCATTGCCATTGCTCAACTTAATGGTGTAGTTACCGATCAATCCACCGGCAAACCACTATATGGCGTCAAAATTTATGCCTCCACTGGTGAAAAGCAGCTCTCTGATTTCGATGGAAAATTTAGTTTCAACAATACGACACTTCCATTAAAATTAGTGTTCAATTTATTAGAATACCGAACAGACACCTTGGTAGTTACTAGCCTAGACCCCATAAATCATGCGATGCGTGTGAATGAAAAAACAGAGCAAACGGTAGTGGTATCCGCCAATAAACGGGCCCAAAAAATTGAAGAAATTCCCATTTCACTCGAAGTAATTAAGCCTCGATTGATTGAAAACAAGGGAATGGTAAATTTAGAGCAAGCAGTGGAGCAAACCCCTGGCGTATTCACGATGGATGGGCAAGTGAGCATTCGAGGTGGTTCCGGGTTTGCATACGGTGCGGGGAGTCGGGTTATGATGTTATGGAATGGCTTACCCCTCTTATCAGGATATGCAGGAGATGCACAATGGAATGCGATTCCCATAGAACAAGCATCGCAAGTAGAAGTAATAAAGGGAGCGGCATCCGTGCTTTATGGAAGCGGCGCGTTAAATGGCGTAATCGCTTTGTCAGAGAAGGAACCGGGATTAAAGCCAGAAACTAAAATTAGAGTGCAAACGGGAATCTACGATAATCCTAGAAGGAAATCAATGCAATGGTGGGGTAAAGACAGCGCACAACGATTTAACCCAATGAACCAACAAGTAGAAGTGTTTCGCAGCCAAATGTTTAAGCGCACGGGTTATACCCTATCCACCGTATTTTATAACGATCAAGGGTATCGTCAAGGTGAAACGGAAACGCGTGGCAGAATTAGCGGTACCTTATACCTTCGTCCGCTAAAAATTGAACGCCTAAAAGCAGGGGTGAGTTTTAATTATCAATTGCATAAAACGGGTAACTTCTTGATTTGGCAAAGCGCGGATCAAGGCTATACACCCAGTGGAGGTGCCGACACAGCAAATCCGGCATCTACCCTGACCTACAACTTGTCGAATCGCCTGTTTATAGACCCCTATGTCAAGTACATCGACAAGCACAACAATAAGCATACGTTAAAAACAAGAGCCTACCTCACGACAAATCAGAACATAAGTAATGATCAGCAAAGTAACGGGGCAGTCGTTTACATCGCTGACTATAATTTTCAGCGCAATTTTAAAGCTGGAGGCACCCTTGTTTCTGGTTTATTTGGTACTCATAATGTGGTATTCTCGAACTTATTTGGCGACCATTCTTCAAATAATGTAGCGGCTTATGCACAGTATGATCACCACATTGGTAAATTCGATTTTACCGGAGGGCTGCGTGCAGAATATTTCACCATGGATAATAAAAAAGGAGATTCTGATTTTAAAATCGGTAATACAGTCTTACCGTTTTATCCGGTCTTTAGAGCAGGAGCTCATTATGAACTGCAAAAATACACCCATTTCAGAGCTTCCTTCGGACAAGGAATACGATATCCTTCGGTCGGAGAGCGCTTTACGAGTACATCGGTCGGGGCCTTAAATATTTTCCCAAATGCTAACTTAAAACCTGAAACAGGGTGGGCCGCGGAAATCGGGATAAAACAAGGCGTGAAAATGGGGGACTGGAAAGGTATGATTGATGTTTCAGGATTTGTAAACAACTACAGTAATATGATTGAATTTTCCTTTGGAATTTATAATCCTTCCAATGGAAATCAAATTGACCTTTACACAACTGCCGGTCAGAATGAATTGTTGTATGTTCAGCAAACCTTGGGATACACGATCAATCAAATCATTGGATTTGGTGCTCAAAATGTTGAAAATGCAAGAATTACAGGTGTTGAGCTCTCCTTCAATAGCATGGGAAAAATAAAGGAGGTAGAAATTGTCTCCTTGATTGGGTACACCTACATGAATCCTGTTTCCTTAAATAACGACCCTAAATATTCCGTGTACAATTCCGATAGCACGACCAACATGTTGAAATACCGTTTCAAACATTTGGTCAGAGCAGATGTAGAGGCAGTTTACAAGAAGTGGAGTATCGGTGTATCTAATCGTTACAACAGTTTTATGAGGAACATCGATAAGGTATTCGAAGATGAAATTGTTGTTGGTTCAAACACCTACATCTTACCAGGACTCAAAGCGTATCGAAGTGTTTATAATAAAGGAAATTTAGTCTTCGATGCGCGCGTAGGTTATCAAATCAACGATACCTTCAAGGTGAGTGTAATCGCAAACAACGTATTTAATTCCGAAACTTCCAGTCGTCCTGGAGATATTCAAGCACCGCGGAACTTCTTAGTTCAATTAGCCATGAAATTCTAATGAAGGTATTAGGAATTATCCCTGCGCGTTATGGTTCGAGTCGGTTTCCCGGCAAACCTTTAATCGACATCAAGGGAAAAACTATGATTCAACGGGTTTATGAGGGCGCGAGCAAATGTCCTGACCTGAACCGAGTCATTGTAGCCACAGATGATGACCGAATTTTTGACCATGTACAAGCATTCGGCGGTGAAGCAATGATGACCTTGTCAACGCACCAATCAGGCACAGAACGCTGTGGTGAAATTGCCGCACGTTTTCCGGAACTGGACATCGTTGTTAATATTCAAGGGGATGAACCCTTGGTTGATCCGCGTCAACTTTCTTTGTTGATTAAAGCATTTAATCACCAGGAGGTAAATATCGCCACATTGGTATCACAGCACATCGATATGGCAACATTGAATAACCCCAATCGAATAAAAGTGGTGGTTAATCATAAAAACGATGCCTTGCTTTTTAGCCGGGCGGCAATTCCCTTTGTGCAGCACCCCTCTTCGGTCGTTCCCTTGCGGCATATTGGCTTGTACGGATTCCGAAATGAAATCCTTCAAAAACTCGTTGCCTTACCCGTCACTGAACTTGAACAAAGCGAGTCGCTTGAACAACTTAGGTGGTTATATTTTGGCTATCAAATCAGAACGATATGCACTGAGATTGAAACTCCGAATATTGATGTTCCAGAAGACCTCGAACAGGTTCTTAAGCTGCTTTAGGTACATTTTTATTTCATTCTAAGTTTTTGTAAATTTGACACATGGCGTCTATTCATGAAATCCTGCTAGAATTATTGCAATCCAACGACTGTGTTGTTGTTCCTTCTTTTGGCGGGTTTATTGTAAAACAGAAAAGTGCACGCATTGATCTTGAAAACGGAATGGCACTTCCCCCGTACAAAGAACTAGGCTTTAATATACAGTTACGAGAACAAGATGGCTTATTGGCTAATCGCTACGGGCTTCTAAATCAACTTGATTATGCTACAAGTATTCGCCATATTGAATTTGAAGTAAGCCACTGGAATGAAACCCTTGCTCTAGGAAAACCGCTTAAAGTTTCTAACATTGGCCAATTTTGGAAAGATTCCGAGGGCAACATACAATTCGAACAGGATCGTTCCTTTAATCTGCTGATGAGTGCCTACGGTTTAGAAGTAATTCGTTTTGTTCCCGCGAAACCAGAGCCTTTGGAGAAAATTCCTACTCTTGTTAAGACACCAAGCAACACAAAGGTTTGGAAATACGCCGCTGCAGCAGCGATTGCAATACCCATTGCCTTTTATTCCTATTGGATCCCAGTAAAAACACCAGCACTCGAATCAGGCATGTTCTCCTACCAGGATTTCAATCCGTTTAAAACTCAAGACAACAGCGCATACCAAGAAACAGAGGTTCAGATTTCTGAGCTTGCGGAAGTCCCCGTTGAAACGACCTATACGGATGCTTATGAGCAACATATAAGCCCCACGGTTACACCCCATGAACCGACAATATCTGTTATCGAACCCCACGTGATGTATTGCATTGCGGGCTGTTTTTCACAGGTAGAAAATGCCCATCGACTTGAACAAAAACTGGCGGGTTTAGGGTTTAATTGCTCCGTCATTCACGAAGGGTCATTATATAAAGTGTCCCTTGGTCAAGGATTTTCAGAAGAGGCCATGGATTCAATCCTCCACAAGGCGCACTCATTAAACATTCAAACATGGATTTTAAAATAACCCCAATGAAAACAATACTATTAACCCTTGTGCTTTTCTTAAGCGTTTTTGCATTTTCACAAACAGTAACCAATGTTGAAGGCAGTAATTACAAATTCACCAAAGTGCATCATCTTGATGCTACACCCGTGCAAAGTCAAGGTAAAACCGGGACGTGTTGGAGCTTTTCTGGACTTTCTTTTTTTGAATCTGAATTAATTCGAAAAGGGAACAAAAATCCAGATGCGCTTTCTGAAATGTTTGTGGTAAGAAAATCCTATGAAAATAAAGCGGAAAAGTTTATCCGAATGGATGGCAAAATCAACTTTGGCGAAGGCGGCGCATTCCATGACATCCCTTGGGTCATTAAAAATTATGGCATTGTTCCTTACGAGGTCTACAATGGGTTAAATGGAAATGAGGCATATGACCATTCGGAGTTTTTTGAAGTATTGAATGGTTCGGTGCAAGGCTTATTAAAATATATGAGTGCTAGTTCAAATGGAATTAGTAACAGTTGGAAGCCTGCCATTAATGGCATTCTGGATGCCTACCTTGGGAAGGAAATTAAAGAATTTGAATGGAAAGGTAAAAAGTATACCCCGCAATCGTATGCCAACAGTATTGGATTAATAATGGATGACTACGTGTCTTTAACCTCATTCACGAATCATGCGCCATATGCTAAATGTCAATTAGCCATTCCAGATAACTATAATTGGGGAGATTCATACAATGTAGGATTAGATGATTTGATGGCTACCGTTTCGAATGCATTAGCGAATGGATACACTGTGGCGTGGGGAGCGGATGTTTCCGAGAAAGGATTTAGTTTCAAAAATGGCATCGCAATTGTCCCAGAAGACCCAAGCACTATACAAGTTTCTGGAAAGGACAATAGAAACTACAACGATGCGGGAGCGGATAGAAATTCTAACGCCTTTCTTAGCCCAACCAAAGAAGTTTCTGTTACCGAAGCATTACGTCAAAAAGGGTATGATAACAAAACAACCACGGATGATCACGGGATGCACATTGTTGGGATGTATAAGGACCAAAATGGAACTACGTATTTATTGGTTAAAAATTCATGGGGAACAGGAAATTATCCCAAAGGATATCTATACGTGTCGGAGCAATATTTCCGGTTAAAAACGATCAACATTTATCTGCACAAAGGGGGTATTTCACCAGATCTTAAAAAGAAGATTAACCTTAACTAATCGGCAACTAAAATTCTATTTTCTTCACGCAACTAATTGTTTAACACTAACCAATAAGTACGGTTGGTGATTCCATTGTGGTCCCTAGGTTTAACGAAAGAATACTTTTTAGAGCCATCCAATGTAGTGCTATGGTATATAAATTTGTTAATCTACTTTAGTAATCAATTGCATTAAAGTTCATAAATCGCAAATCGAAAACTACCCTTAATCAAAAGATATGATCAGTTCAAGCAATTGGAATAATTCTCTTATCAAAGGGTAAATTGCTAAGAATAAAGATCATAGTTAGTAACAGAAGCTCTTGATTCCATCTTTAGGAAGCATCAGTGGAATAACGGTTCCAAGAACGATCTGACAGATTTACCAGTAATTTTAAAAGTAAATGAATAGATTAAAAACTAAAGATTCAAAATTGTCTCACCCTGAAAGGAGCCTCTGTCTCTCAAATCTGCAGCGGTCAATTTTTACCCTTGAGAAGAATGCTAACAAACAAATAACCCCGACGATTCTTGCGATCCTGACCCCAGCGTCAGGGCTCTCCTAATTATATCAACTTCTCTTTTGAGGGAATTTTACTAAACAA
>DBCM01000163.1:0-912 GCA_002293045.1 Flavobacteriales bacterium UBA958
TACATGCCACCCATGGGATACCAGGTGCCCAATTCCATATCAGCGTAGTTCATCAGGGAATAGAGTGCGGGAGTATCTTTTGGCATTGCACCCAAAAATAATACTGGAAATTCAAGCAGAGAACGAAGTTTTGGGTGTGAAAAATAACGGTTGATATAGGTTGAAAAAGAGTTCGTGAGGTCCATTGAAAACAACCCTTTTAACAGGCGTAAATCCATAAACTCGGTTACTTTCATGGAAGGTTTATACACTAAATCTTTCATTCCAACCTCATACTTGTACTTGGCATCCTTTAAAAAATCACGCAGTTTCAAAGCACTGCCCGGCTCGAAAGACTCGAACATGGCTTCTAATTCACCCATGGTTGCGGGGATATCGGAATGCGTTTGGTCTGGCCAATACACCCGGTAGGAGGGGTCAAGGCGTTTTAATTCATAAAAATCTGAGGAGGTATATCCAAACTTTTGATAGAATTGTTCAAAGACATCAGGCATCCAATACCAACTCGGACCCATATCAAAAACAAAACCTTCGTGTGAAAATTGCCTTGCACGTCCTCCGATGGTAGGATTTTTTTCGACAATCGTAACATCCCAACCAGATTGTGCGAGAAACGAAGCAGCAGATAAACCGGAAATCCCGGCCCCTAAAATCGTCGCTTTTTTCTTCATGAATCTAGTTGTCTAAATATTGATAATCTGGCAACTGGTCCATAAGTCGCTTTCTTGCGATGAAGATACGGCTTTTTATCGTACCAATTGGAAGTTTCATCGAATCCGCGATTTCCTTGTACTTGTACCCTTCAAAATGCATCTTGAACGGTGTTTTTAGCTCATCGCTTAGGTCTTCAATTTTTTGGGTAATTTCCTTGGTAGCGATACGCTCGGTAGGTGAACCCATGTTGGACTTGTG
>DBCM01000163.1:1090-2594 GCA_002293045.1 Flavobacteriales bacterium UBA958
AAGGTTTCTTGCGTTAAATCACGTGCATCTTCACGGTTTTTCGTAAAGTTTAAAGCGAATGAAAAGAGGTTTCCCTGCAGGTCAATTAAGGCTTCGTTGAATTCGATTGTAGACATATTGTTTAATTAACTCGAAGTAAAGTTAAACAAAACTGTTTAACTAATTCATAAAAAAAGTAAACAAAACGAAAAAAAGGTGTTGATAAACGGGTAAGAACCTGTAAATCAATGAAGTAATCAAGGAATATTTTTTAGCATTTCGTGCGTCATACGCGCTAAATCAAATTCCAAGTTCCAATCCCAATCACTCACTGCATAACTGTCGTTAATTGAATTCGGCCATGAATCCGCAATGGCCTGGCGAAAATCTGGTTCGTACGTGATTTCGAATTCAGGCAGTTGTTTTCGTATAGATGCCGCTATTTCTTCTGGAGTAAAAGAGATTCCTCCTAAATTATAGGCAGATCTGATTCTTAGTCGGTCTGCGGGAGCATCCATGAGTTGAATCGTTGCACGAATGGCGTCGTCCATAAACATCATCGGAAGGGCCGTGTCCTTCGAAAGAAAACATGTAAATTTTCCGCTCGCTTTGGCTTTGTAGAAGATATCTACTGCATAGTCGGTGGTTCCTCCGCCCGGAGGGCTTTTATAGGAGATCAATCCAGGGTACCGAATACTTCGTACATCTACCCCGAATTTGTTGTAGTAATATTCACACCACCGTTCTCCAGCTTGTTTGGAAATTCCGTACACCGTACTGGGCTCCATTATGGTGTGTTGCGGCGTTTGATCGGCAGGAGTAGTAGGACCAAAAACAGCAATAGAGCTTGGCCAAAATATCTTTTTAACATATCCTTCTTTAGCCAAGTCAAGGATGGTGAATAATCCGTCCATGTTTAATTTCCAAGCGAAATCGGGATTCTTTTCTGCTGTAGCGGAAAGCAGTGCAGCCAAAAGATATACGGTTTCTACACGGTGATCAATGATATAGTTTCGAACCGAATCTCGGTCCAAAATATCCATTTGGACATATGGGCCATCTTCGATTAAAGGGGGGGCGTGCGTTTTTATATCTGCCGCAATGATCTGTTCCTTCCCATGGGTATTGCGCAAGGTAAGGGTAAGTTCTGTGCCAATTTGGCCCCCTGCACCGATGATTATTGTTTTTGCCATAAGCACAAATTTAACCAAGAAATTGCCTGAAAAAAATGCATATTGGAAAAACTGATGAAAATCATTTGTAACTTGGTACTACTAGTCTTACTTTTGATTTTTAAAACAGTTGAGAAATGCCTTTTTATCATAAACTCGGACAAATTCCATCAAAACGCCATACGGTGTTTAGGCAGCCAGATGGCAGCTTGTATCACGAACAACTCTTCGGTACAGTGGGTTTCGACGGGATGTCAACTTTGATGTATCATGTTCACCCGCCGACAGTGGTGAAAGAAATTAAAGGTCAAACGAATGTTGCGCCTGAAGTTGCGTTGGAGAAGCACATGACC
>DBCM01000057.1:0-458 GCA_002293045.1 Flavobacteriales bacterium UBA958
GCTTTTTTTCTTCATTCTGTTTCTCGCTTTCGAATAATTATTGTAACTTAAATGGAAACCTAATTCATTTTTAATGTTTGATTTCCAAAATCTACCAGTTTACAAAAAAGCAAAACTGTTTCATGTCAATTGCAAAAAAATAATCCTCGAAAAAAAACTTGACAAATATGTTTTAGACCAATTAGGTCGAGCCTCTTTTAGTGTTCCACTGAATATTGCTGAAGGAAGTGGAAAATTCTCTAAAGCGGATAGAAAAAACTATTTTACAACAGCAAGGGCTTCTGTATTTGAATGTGTTGCAGTATTGGATATTCTTAAAGATGAGCGTAAATTATCAGATTCTGAGTTTGAAGGGATGTTAAAAGATGCCGATGAGCTTTCAAAAATTTTATATGCTATGATTAAAAATCTGAGTTGAATTGGTTCGACAATACAAACATTAGGGGTACTAAAAGCAG
>DBCM01000057.1:509-2707 GCA_002293045.1 Flavobacteriales bacterium UBA958
ATTCTGTTTCTGCTTCTCGCTCTTATTTACTGAATCCAAAAGTATATTATAATTGGTTCGACAATCCATCCATTTCCTGTACTAAAAACTAATGTAAGAAACCGCTTGCCTAGATCGAGTAGTTCCAATGGTAGTCTGGTTTCAAAACATTTTCTTTCTGTTGTTATTTTGTCCTCCTCTTAGCTTCTCCAGCGTCAGCATTAAATGCTTTTTTCCTAGTATTTTCTTATGGGCTATCCCATGCTTGGTCTATTAATATTACCTTTGATTGTAATGACCAAACAGGTATATATCAATATAAAGGAGCTGGTTCAAGTTAGACCACTCCCTACTGCCCCACTCACAGGGAGTGAATTTCAACACGTACCGACAATATCCCATGCTTTTTTAGTGATTGAGCATAATACCGTAGTTGATTTTGGCAGCATGGATTCCTTTCCTCCAGACGAATATCAGGCAGCAGAAATCTATGATTATTCAGGGCGTTTTATTTTGCCCGCTTTTTGTGATTCTCATACACATGCGGTGTTTGCGAGGCCAAGGGAGACAGAATTTGTAGATAAAATTAATGGCTTAAGTTATCAAGAAATTGCAGCAAAGGGCGGCGGAATATTAAATAGCGCGAAACACGTGCAAGGGCTTTCTGAAGACGAATTGTTTGAGGTTTCTCTTCCCAGGGTTCAAGCATTGATTGCTGGTGGAACAGGAGCATTGGAGATAAAAAGCGGGTATGGACTCACGCTTTCAGATGAGTTGAAAATGCTACGGGTAATAAAAAGAATCAAAGCACAAGTTGATATACCGATTAAAACCACGTTTTTAGCTGCACATGCGTTGCCTGAGGAGTTTAGGTCAAACAAACAGGGATTTATTCAGGCAGTAGTGGATCAGTGGATTCCCCGCGTATTATCGGAAGGCTTGGCAGATTACATAGATTTATTCTGTGAAACCGGGTACTTTGACGTGTCAGATATGGAATTAATCGCTCAAGCGATTGAAGGTACACACATAAAATTAAAGGTGCATGTGAATCAATTTACCGCCATTGGGGGGGTTCAAGAAGCAGTAAAAAACAATGCAATATCTGTAGATCATTTGGAAGTATTAGACGCTAAAGATATCCAGGCATTAAGATCAGGTAAAACGATTGCAACGCTACTTCCAGCGTGCTCATTCTATTTGAACATTCCGTTTTCTCCCGCAAGGGATTTAATTGCGGAGGGCATTCCAATTGCCTTGGCCAGCGACTTTAATCCAGGCTCATCGCCTACGTCTAATTTATTTTTTATTTGGTCTTTAGCCTGTATTAAAATGAAGTTGACACCCGAAGAAGCATTTAATGCACTCACCATTAACGCTGCGTTTGCAATGGGTATTGAATCTACTCACGGCGCTATCTTTAAAGGATATAAAGGAAAACTTATTGCCACCAAGGAGTCGCCATCACTTGCCTTTTTTCCTTACGCATTTGCAACTAATCACGTTTTCACTATGGTAAACTAACCAATGAAGTACTTTTTATTTTTGTTTTATTTGGCTTTCAGCCTTGCCCATTATGCTCAAGCATATGATTCAAAGGGCACCTTATTGTGGGAAATTAATAGTCCTAAAGGCCGTTCATACCTCTTTGGAACATTACATACGAATGATAAATCGGTATTTGATTTCCCGGATTCAGTATATGAAGTTTTTTTGCGGTGTAATGTCCTTGCCGTTGAGGTTAATGTTTTCGATTTGTTTATCGATAAAGACCCGATACCGGATCGGGCTTTGCCTTTATTAGATCGAAAGGGTAAGTTGTATACCGCTTCTGGCAAACCAACAGAAACATATTACGGAAATGAAGACGGGATGCCGCAGTTCATGGACGCTTGGTTTCAAGAAAAGGCGGAATTATTGAAGATGCCCGTTATGGCCCTTGAGTCTATCGCCCAGCAAACAAAAGCGGTGGAAGAGATTCCGTTTGTAGAACAACAAAACAGGTTTCGTCTTGGCCTTTCAGAGGAAGAAGTATTACAATCACTTTATTTAGAAGGAAGAATAGACCTGATAGATCGCCTCATTAAAGGTGGATTAGCCGGAAACAAGGAGGCGTATAAAAAATTAATTGAACAACGAAATGCTTCGATAGCCGTTAATATTGCGAGGTATTGTCTCGCTGATTCTGTCTTTTTTGCGGTTGGTGCAGGACATCTATA
>DBCM01000020.1:0-662 GCA_002293045.1 Flavobacteriales bacterium UBA958
CTGCATGTAGAGGTTAGTGCCCAAGATACTCCAGTCCAATTCTCTGCACCTATGACCACATCCACGCGACGTTTAGCTGTAGATGTTCCATTAGCGTTTGTTGCGGCATAGTTTACATAGTATGTGCCTACCGTAGAAGAATCAACTTGATTGTCTGTTGTTACAGCCACGGATGATCCGTCTTTATTGGTTGCTGTAGCACCCGCATCGGTGTATGAAGCACTTACATTAATGGTAACTTGTGCTGCGCCATTTAAGGTAAGAAATGGCTTGTAAAGACATGTTCCATCGTCTTTTTTAGCCTTTGAATTGAAATTTACAGCGCCATTGTCTGTACATCCTTTTTTCTTGCAAGAAGTAATACTAACTACTCCAAGTCCAAGCATTAATAATAAAAGCGTTTTTTTCATAAGAGATTTTTTTGGTTGTGTAAATATAAAAAAAGGCGGTGATTTCACCGCCTTTCCCTCAAAGAATTGCAATTACTCTTGCAAAACAGCTTCTGCTCCGCCAGTTAACGCGTGTTTGATTTTAGTTTCAAGTTCCTCACAGAGTTCTGGGTTATCCATTAAAATGGATTTAATAGAATCTCTGCCTTGTCCAAGACGAGTTTCTCCATAGGAAAACCATGATCCACTTTTCTTAAGAATATTTAATTCAAC
>DBCM01000020.1:752-41066 GCA_002293045.1 Flavobacteriales bacterium UBA958
TTTTTAACCACTTTTACTTTCACGCGATTACCAACAATTTCTTCTCCATCTTTGATCTGAGTTGCTCGGCGTATGTCCAAGCGAATTGAAGCATAAAATTTTAGTGCATTTCCACCAGTGGTAGTTTCAGGGCTACCAAACATAACTCCGATTTTGTCACGCAACTGGTTGATGAAAATGCAACAACATCCTGCTTTATTAATAGAGGAGGTGAGCTTACGGAGTGCTTTCGACATAAGTCGAGCTTGTAATCCCATTTGAGAATCTCCCATTTCCCCCTCAATTTCTGCTTTTGGTGTTAATGCGGCCACCGAGTCAACCACGATTAAATCAATCGCGCCGGAACGAATAAGGTTATCTGCGATTTCGAGCGCTTGTTCGCCGTTATCGGGTTGTGAGATGAGTAAGTTTGCCACATCAACGCCTAATTTTTGGGCGTAAAATTGATCAAAGGCATGTTCTGCATCAATGAAAGCGGCAATTCCTCCTTGTTTTTGAACTTCTGCAATGGCATGTATCGCTAGGGTTGTTTTACCAGATGATTCAGGACCATATATTTCTACAACCCTACCTTTTGGATATCCGTTAATTCCTAAGGCAAGGTCAAGCGTTAACGATCCAGTAGGGATTACATCCACTTTTTCCACGGGATTATCTCCCAACTTCATTACGGCACCTTTGCCAAACGTTTTATCTAATTTCTCCATTGTAAGCTGGAGTGCTTTTAATTTTTCTGCGTGCAATTCTTTATTTGCCATGGTTTATAAGTTTAATGAGTACAAAATTCGGGCGGTTAAACGTAAACGATTTACGTTTATTGATGTTCTTTGAAAAAATTTATAATTTCTTCTGCATGTTTTTTTGTATTGGGTTTTTCAATCACCTTAACTAAGGTTCCATCGACATCGAAAAGAAAGCTTGTTCTATGGATTCCATCGTATTTTTTTCCCATAAATTGTTTCGGACCCCAAACACCAAATGCCTCTATAATGGTGCGGTCTGGGTCAGATATCAGGGTAAACGGAAGGGAGTATTTAGTGCTGAATTTTTGATGTGCACTCACGGAGTCCGCACTAATTCCAATCACCCGTATGCCTTCATTCGCCAAATCTTGCCCTCCATCGCGAATGCTGCATGCTTGGGCGGTACAGCCTGGGGTGTCGTCTTTCGGATAAAAATAAATGGCCGTTCGAGTTCCAAGATGCGCGCGAAGAGAAACGTCTTCCCCTAATTGATTTTTCCCGTGTAAATCTGGGATGTGTGATCCAATGGTTAACATAGTTACGTGTTTAATGATAAAAAACTAATCAAAAATACTGATTAAAATAATATCAAAACACCTTTGGTTAAAAAATGTTTAGCGTAAGGAATAATTTCGGGTTATTTTTCTTCAATCGCCTCTGTTTCTAGAAAGACAGATAGTCGGTTATATAAATCCTCTAATTTTGTCTTTTTATTGGATAATACTAGGATTGTAGCGTTATCCTTTTGTGGATTAAGGCTTTCGATTTCTGCAGTTATTTGTTCACTTTCTTCACCAAGAATCGCCATAAAACGTTCTACGATTAGGTCGTAGTACCACCCGGTATACTGGTTCCCATTTGATTTAACATAACTTAATAGGTCTTCACTGTTCACCATGGCATCACTTCCTTTTCGAATAACGAAATAGGCATACGCGAGAAGTGTTCTTAGCTTATTATAATCCTTTACTTTCGCAGACTTAATCAGGTTCTCAATAAACGTCAAATCCGAAGCATGACCATATTCGCCCATGATTTCTGCCGCGCCCACTTGCAATTCAATTTCCTCCGCACTACTCAATTCACGCGCAAGCGTCAATGCCTGAACTGTATCAATTTCTTTAAGTTCATTTAGCGCATTGCCTAATACCATGAGGGAGCTATCCTGTTTAAGCACCCGGCGAATGATCGCTATAGCTTCATTATCTTCTAAGGTTGATAGGGCGCTAACCGCGGCATTTCTCACTTTGGATTTAGGATCGCTTTCGATGATTTTCTTGAGCGATGTTTTGTAAGAAGGTTGTTTAGCGGCATCTTCCACATCTTTTAAGTAATTGAGTGCTTCGGCGCGAATTCCCCAGAACTTAGCATTTAGGGCATTTACTAGCACGTTGGTTTTCTCCGGATCCGTGGACTTGGCAATGTGTTTAAGCGCAGTTGATTTCGCTCTAAATTTATCCGCATTGTTAAATTGATGAATGTATTGTGCCGTTGGTTTTTCCTCGTATACTTTGGCGAGCAGCATTTGTTCCTCATCCAACAAAACATTCGCTATTTTTCCTATGAAGGGAAAGGTAAATTGTTGGTTAGTACTATCCAGTACCACCGAATAACTGTGTTTCCCTGCCTCATCCCATAACGCGATTTTTACAGGTAATCTAAACACATCAAATGATTGTGCTTGCTGAACACGGATCGTTACGGTTTGTTGTTCCTGGTTAATCTCTTGTTCCGTAAAAATAACGGGGTGTCCTTTTCCTAAAAACCACTGATTAAAAAACCAATTGAGGTCTTCTCCGCTCACTTCTTCCATCGCTAATCGCAGGTTGTGAACCTCTGCACTTTTGTAAGCATTTGTGGTAAGGTATTTATTTAATCCTTGAAAAAAGGCATCGTCTCCCAAGTGATTTCTCAACATGTGAAGGATGCGGCCCCCTTTATTATAGGAATGACCGTCAAACATCTCTTCCTTATCGTCGTAATAAAAGTTTATCAAATCATGATAACCTTCGGATTGGTAATAACCATTAGCTTCGTCAATGGCGTTGTAATCTGCCTCGTCAATTCCATATTCATACTCATCCCACAAGTATTGAGAATAGTTTGCAAAAGACTCATTCAATGGTAAGTTTGCCCAAGACTCGCACGTTACTAAGTCTCCAAACCAATGGTGAAATAACTCATGGGCAATGGTGGACTCATCGTTGCCGTCAATTAACTCACGTTTTGTTTTATACACATAGTCACCAAAAATCACCGCGCCAGTATTTTCCATCGCTCCGGAAACATAGTCTCGAACTACGATTTCCGAGTATTTATCCCATGGATATTCAACTCCCAGTTTATTTGAAAAAAACTTGATCATTTTGGGGGTCTTTCCAAATATTGCCCGAGCATCCTTTTCGTATTCAGCTTCCACGTAGTAATTGACCTCAATTTTCTTCCCATCTCCTC
The DNA here is from genome assembly GCA_002293045.1 of Flavobacteriales bacterium UBA958. Classification (GTDB taxonomy): domain Bacteria; phylum Bacteroidota; class Bacteroidia; order Flavobacteriales_D; family Crocinitomicaceae; genus UBA952. The sequence goes on from DBCM01000020.1 coordinate 3,950, forward strand.
GGGTGTAGGAATCTTTTACTACCTTGAATTCACCCACTGCCAACATAAATAAATATGGCGCATGCGGAAGGTCTTGTTTCCAATAATCCGTTCGTGTACCATCTGCATTTTTCTTGGATGAAATTAATTTCCCATTAGATAGTGTGGTGTATTTATTGTCTACTGTTAAAAGTAACTCTTGTGATGATTTCATGTTGGGAGCATCAATGGTTGGAAACCAAACCGAATTCGCTTCCGTTTCTCCTTGAGTCCATACTTGGGGCATTTTACCTTCTTCTTCGCCTGTAGGATTGATAAAATACAAGCCTTTGTCCGAGGTGATTGCAGCGCTTCCTGAAGTTTCGCGTTCCTCCGGTTTTGCGATGTAATCAATGGTTAATGTAATGAGCTCATCCTTTTTATAGGATTTCCCTAAATAAACAATCAACACATTTCCATTCGAATAGTCATATGACAACGTCTTTCCCGCCTGTGTTACCGATTTAATTTCCATGCCTTTAGCGTCCAAAACTACGCTGTCAATGGTATAAAAGTGGGGCGTCATACTTATGGTGGCAATACCGTTTAATTGGGAATCCTCCCAATTTAAGTTGGCTTCGATTTTGGTATGAATTAAATCAACAAAACGTTGGCGCGAGGGATTATAGCTTGGTTCAACATATTCTTCAAAATCACCTTCATTGTAATCCTCCCAATCAAAGGTGGAGTCTAGGTAATAATCTTCGCTCGGCTCTTCTGTATCAAGAACAAGTTCAGCTGGCGGATCGGAGGGGCTTACAGAACAAGAGGCTAACAACACCAAGGATATACACCAAAACCATTTCATTTTCATTGTCTATGTATTTTTTTACAAATCTGCTTATTTATTTTGATTCAAACGGAGGTTTTATTTATTTGAAGCAAATTTTATTTAATAGTTTTGAACTCAAATTAACACCAACAATGGGGATAGAGTCTTACAATTTTAGTGGAAAGCGGGCAATTATACGCGTAGATTTTAATGTGCCAATCGATAAAGTTAGCCTTCAGGTTCAGGATGACAAACGCATTCGCGCTGCAATACCTACGATAAAACATATTTTATCTCATGGCGGTTCCGTTGTATTATTGTCTCATTTTGGACGTCCAAAACATGGTCCCGAAGAAAAGTTTTCCCTGAGGCACATTGTAGGAGTAGTGGCTGAACTACTTTCAAGTCCGGTATCTTTTTGTGAGGATTTTAATGAGGCGAGCCGCAAGGCCGAAGCACTTAATCCCGGCGAGGTGATGTTGGTTGAGAATGTTCGTTTTCATCCTGGAGAGACCGCAGGAGACCTAAAATTTGCTTCGCTATTAGCTTCTTTAGGTCATTGTTATGTAAATGATGCCTTTGGTTCAGCACATCGAGCGCACGCAAGTACGACACAAATTGCATCCTTCTTTCCGAATGATCGAATGATGGGTTTTTTGATGGAAGCCGAACTCCTGAATGCCGAGCGGATACTTAAAACACCAAGCAGGCCTTTTACTGCTATTGTAGGTGGGGCAAAAGTATCCGATAAAGTACTTATTATTGAAAATTTACTGCACATTGCCTCTGATATCATAATTGGTGGGGGAATGGCGTTTACGTTTATCAAAGCTCAAGGGGGTGAAATTGGCAATTCCCTGTTTGAACCGGATCGGATCGATACTGTGTTGGATATTTTTAAAAAGGCTAAGGAAATGGGGGTCTCTATTCATCTTCCCGCGGACAGTGTAGCGGCGGATTCCTTTGCCGAGTCTGCACGTACCCAAACCGTTCATACCCATGAAATTCCTGAGGGGTGGATGGGGCTTGACATTGGGCCGGAGGCAATCTCGCAGTTTCAAGAGGTCATCGTAAGCAGTAACACAATTTTATGGAATGGTCCAATGGGGGTTTTTGAATGGAATTCTTTTGAACGCGGGACAAAAGAAATTGCATTATCTGTGGCTACAGCGACCGAGCGAGGAGCCTTTTCATTAATCGGTGGGGGTGATAGCGCGGCGGCCATTGCTAAATTTGGACTGGCAGAAAAAGTGAGCTACGTCAGTACTGGAGGAGGGGCCTTGTTGGAATTGTTTGAAGGTAAAACCTTACCGGGTATAAATGCCCTGGATTAAATTCGAGTAATCAAATCGATTAACCGTGCCGAATATCCCATTTCGTTATCATACCACCCAACAACGCGTACTAACTTATTGGATACCATAGTTAATTCTGCATCAAACAAACAACTGTAACGAGAACCAATAATATCGCATGAAACGATAGGATCCGTGGTATATCCCAAGATCCCATTCAGATTAGTTTCAGAGGCTTTCTTCATCGCTTCATTGACCTGTTCTACGGTTAATATCGATTTAGTGACCAGTGTTAATTCAGTCATGGAACCATCAATTACCGGAACGCGAACACTCGATCCAGTGAGTTTTCCTTTCAAGTGTGGAAAAATTTGAATAATGGCTTTTGCCGCTCCGGTAGATGTTGGAATTATTGAATTTACCGCCGCCCTTGCTCTTCGAAGGTCCCGGTGTGGCGCGTCATGGAGGCGTTGATCAGAGGTGTAGCTGTGTACGGTTGATATATGACCCACTTCGATTTCTGTTAATCCAAGAAGCACCGCAATCATTGGCGCAACATTATTGGTCGTACACGAGGCGTTAGAAACAATTACATCCGTGGTTTCTAAGGAATCTTCATTTACTCCAAGGACTACCGTTCGAATATCTGCATCACCCCCTGGCGCTGAGATAATGACTTTTTTTGCGCCGCCTTGGAGGTGTAATCCTGCTTTTTCTTTAGTCAAGAACAATCCGGTTGCTTCAATGACAAGTTCAACGCCATTCGCTGCCCACGGAATGTCTTTTGGGTCTTTGTGTTGCGTAAAAACAATGCGCTTTCCATTCGAGAAAATAAGTTCATTACCTATGAGCTCAAACGTGTATGGCAAGGGTCCGTGAACGGAGTCATATTTCAATAAGTGCGCTAAGGTTTCCGCATCGGTTAAATCGTTCACCAAGGCTACAGAAATATCGGCTCGTTCTAAGGCAATTCGGGTAAAACATCGACCAATTCTCCCAAATCCGTTAATCCCAATTGCTTTCATCTGATTTTTTTACAAAAGTACAACAGCAAAAGGAATAAAGAGTTCAGCCCGTATAAATTTAATAGGTTACATATACAAATCCATGCTTCTTAATCTCTATTCCACCGTCAAAGGTTGCGAAAATTCGATAAAAATACGTGCCTTCTTCAACCAATTTACCATCCTCGGTTTTACCATCCCAAGAACCCGTTGGATCCGTGAATGTATAAATCACATTCCCCCAACGGTTTAAAATTACACATTCAAATTCCACCACGCCCTCATGGTCTATTGTGAATAGGTTGTTTCCAACTAGAGAGTTTAAGGTTATGATATTAGGAACCTCAATGTCGCATGGTTTTATGGTCACCGTTGATGTATCGGTGGAAGTGTGACAGGCATTGTTTGCGGTAATATAATATTGTCCCGCTGTATTAACCACAATAAAGTTATCCGTGGAACCATTATTCCAGGTCAATTGAATGGGCGGATTATACCCCCCTTGCATAGTCCCTGAATTTATAGAAGCTGCAACTAAATCAATCGTTGCCCCATTACATATGGAGGAATCAAGGATATCTACATACACATAGGGAGGGAATTCAATGTTGGCACTCAAGGAGTTATTACAGGCATTATCTGTAAATGTTACGCTATAAATACCGGGAATAGACGTGGAAATTAAAGGGTTTTCTAGGGCACTGTTAGAGAACGACACGGCGGTGTCTGAGGCAGTCCATATTCCACCGCTGTAGGATGAAGTACCGCTTACTTGTAAAAACAAATTACAGGTAAGCGTATCGGAAAAAATCACAGGCAGGGGCAATACTTCCAGCGTTACTGTCGTATCGTAATTACACCCAAAATCATCCACCACGTTGTAGGTATAGTAACTTGTCCCCGGAGTAATGGGCTGAATTACAATTGCCGTATCGTTTTGTCCTGAAATAATGGACGGGCTGTTTGTCCAATTGTCAGAAACAACGGTATTTTGGTAACCTTCTTGATCCGGATACAAGCTTTGATTGAAATAAATACCCCATTGAAAAATATACCCATCATCAATTCCTTGATTGTCCTGCACGGTAATGGTCCAATTCCCATTTACTGGACAGCCAATGAAGTTATTAAAATCTCCATCAGGCAAATACACGCCATTCGGATCCATAGAGGGAAATCCATAGGCATTAATTACCGTATTTCCTGCAGCATTTTCAGTACAAATGGTTCCTAGCGTGGCTTGTGTTGGGGAAAAACAATAACTCCAAACCGGCGAACCAGGGGCGCCACCGTCTAAATTGGTATCATTTCCTAAAAAGGTTCCAATCCCACTTCCGCAGCCGCCGGGGACCAATTCTACCCCGAATCCTGAATTGTAGGCATTTAAAATGGATACGGTAGTTCCGTTGGGACAAGTTAATGCAATTTCTAAATCGCCGATATAGGAATGTTCTATATCAATGCACATTTGGTCGAAATCAGCGGCACCCGTAATGGTTGTGGTATCGGCAAATCCGGTAATCCCGATGTTGGTTTGATATTGTACGCCACTTCCATCGGGAAGAAAGGTCAAACCTGCAAATACACCACCTATTTCAAATTCACCAAATGGAATGTCCACGCCAACGGTATCCTGTGGTGTTACTCCACCAATTAAAAATGTGTTCTCCCCCAAACATACGGTGTCTTGAAAGGGACCTGTCCCGGCAAAGTTCGGTAGTTGCGAGACCCTAACTTTTGCGGTGATGCGTTTAACTTGAGGAAAAATATCTGTGATGCGAAGATCAATAAAATATCCTGCACGTGCAGGGGGGGTAAACCATATCGAGTCGTTATTAAACTGACCTACACCTCCAATGGTCCACTGGTAGGTGCAATTTCCGGCATTTTGAGAATACCCAGTATTGGTCACTTCTAAGGCATAAGGAAAGGTGGGGTCTGCCACAAAGAGAATACTGTCACCAAAACACACATCCACATACCCGGTGTCTGCAGGATTTAATGCATCGGGTCCCGTGCCATTGACATAGGCGTGCATGTGAGGGACAAAAGGTTGTTGAGGGTTGCCACAGGCAACATTCGCATCCCAACCCGTGCCTTCGGTACTTCCATTCGATTTAAATCTAAGGGTTAAACAGCCGCTGGGGTTATTTTGAAATGAAGCTTGTACAAAAAAACCATTCGGGTGTGTACTGGAATTGTACGCGCCAAGTAAGGGGGAAGCAATAGAAGGACCATCAAACACATACAAAGTATCGCTTGCATCAACATTGAAGGTAAATCCAATGTTTGTGGCAAAAGCAATGGAAACTTTTGACCCTTGAGAAAGGTCCGGACAGAAGGTGATAATTTCGTCCATGTTTGGAAGATAATTGGCGGGTCCATCGCTGAAATTGGTGCCCCCTGCGGGAGGAATAATTGCGGCACAATTTAGGGGATTTGCTTGTGGGAAATCTGGCCCGGTTAATAACAATTGACCAAAGGATACACTCAGGTAACTTATGGAAAATAAAAATATGAATAGTGTTTTCATTCGGATGCTGTTGGTGTATTTAATGCTTTTTTGCATTGAATTCAAGTTCTAATTGATATAACGATTTTACCGCAATGAGCTGATTCGGAACCTGCCCTTGAAAATACTGTGTATACCCCTCAATCTTAACACCGAGGTCGGTAAAATGTACAATTTCTGTTTGAGGAGCTTTCGGATATTGATCCATGGATTTACCCCCGTTGTTTTGAATAATTTGGATGCCATGTTCATATGCATAATATAACAATTCCAATCCGCCATACGCTTGCTTAAAGACATTTAGGGCCTCTTTTCCGTATGTTTTTTTAAGTGCTTTGAAGGCGGGATTTTTCTGTCCTTGAACCGAAAACACTAGAATAAATAGGCAAAAAAACAAGATTAATTTCCTCATAATGAAACGAATTTGAAGACGAAGTTACCAAATTGTTTTGATAATTTTCGGCAACTTGAATAGAGAGACGTATTCCGGTAATAATCCGTTGCAGGGTAAAATTAATTATCCCATTGAATGCATTAAAAAAGTAGTTTTGTAAAAAAAAGTCATGGCAGATTTACAAGCAATAGCAACTCAGGTTAGGAGAGATATAGTGCGGATGGTGCATGCAGTAAGTTCTGGACATCCTGGAGGGTCTTTGGGGTGCGCAGATTTCTTTACGTTCATGTACACAGAACGATTACAGGTGAATGCAGATAAATTTACCATGGAAGGAAGGAAGGAAGATTTGTTCTTTTTGTCGAATGGGCATATCTCACCGGTATGGTATAGCATTCTTTCAAGAAGCGGATTTTTTCCAGTCAGTGAACTAGCAACCTTTCGAAAGATTTCTAGTCGGCTTCAAGGCCATCCCTCCGTTGATAAAAAGTTACCAGGAATTCGAATGGCTTCAGGGTCCCTTGGTCAAGGGTTATCCGTTTCGATTGGTGCTGCGATTACTAAAACAATGAATGGCGATCCATCAATGGTCTACTGTTTGATGGGCGATGGCGAATTACAAGAAGGACAAGTGTGGGAAGCGGCGATGTATGCGGGAAGTAAGGGCATCAGTAACCTTATTGGAATCATTGATTATAATAACCGTCAGATTGATGGTGATGTGAGCGATGTCATGGGAATTTTGCCGCTTGAAGATAAGTGGAAAGCCTTTGGTTGGGATGTATACTCTATGGATGGCCACAGTTACGACAGCATGCGTGACGTGTTCGCTGCCATTGATTCGAATGCCTCTAATGGAATGCCTAAAATGATCATTATGAAAACAGAAATGGGAAAAGGGGTAGATTTCATGATGGGTACACACAAATGGCATGGATCTGCGCCTAACGATGAACAATTGGCAAACGCCCTAGCACAACTACCAGAAACGCTTGGAGATTATTAATCAGTGAAAGGATTTACTTTTTTAGGGTTTATTTTTTGTTGCTCAGTAGTTTTGGGGCAAATAACCCCTCCCATCCGTGTACTTTTTATTCTTGACGCCTCCAATAGCATGAATTCTTCTTGGGGAACTCAAACGCGTATTCAAGCGGCTCGAGAGGTCCTAAATCAAGAATTAGAGGTGCTGCGCAATGTTCCGAATGTGGAAGTTGCTTTGCGTATTTATGGCCACCAAACGCCTTTTAATAACCTCGAGCAAGATTGTAATGATACCAAATTAGAAGTTCCCTTCGGGAAAAATAATCTTGAACAAATAAAACTGAAGATTAAATCAGTAGAGGCCAAAGGAGCTACACCCATTGCCCGTTCTCTAGAGGCCGCAGCAAATGATTTTCCAGATACGCTCGCCAGAAACATCATTATCTTAATTACTGATGGATTGGAATCCTGTGATAACGATCCCTGTGTAATTGCAAAAAAACTCAAGACAAAAGGAGTTAAGGTTACTCCTTTTGTGATTGGTTTGGGGATGGACATGTCTTACCTAGACAAGTTCAGTTGTATCGGAACCTATTCGGATGCAGAAGATAAAGAATCTTTTCGAAATGTTTTCAAAAACATTTTAAATACGGTCCTCGATAAAACGACAGTGCAGGTGAATTTGAACAATGTTGATGGAAAAGCCATCGAAACGAATGTGACCCTGTTTTTTTATGAATCAGGTACCGCAAATCTGAAGTACACCTTTGTTCATACCCTTAACCGTTTTGAGAATCCAGACACCCTGTATCTCGACCCTTCACTGACGTATGATTTAATAGTAAACACTCTACCGGCCTTAACCAAAACAGGCATCAAGCTAAAAGAACATGTGCATAACACGGTGGTTGTTTCGGCACCACAAGGCACGATAACCTTATCATCCCCTAAAAGCAATTTCAATCCAAGCTTTGAAATGAGGGTCGTCCGAAAGGGAGAAACACGCCCATTAAACGTGCAAAAATACAATGAGATTGCGAAGTACATCATCGGAAGTTATGAGGTAGAGATTTTTACCATACCCCGCATTTACAAGATGGTGGAAGTTACCCAATCTGCGCTATCCACCATTGCTATAGATGCCCCAGGCGAATTAGCCTATACCTTCAATAAACCACTCATCGCCCAACTTTTCCTTCAAAACAACACCGGTTTTTGGAATGAAGTATATACGTTTTCAGAAACTAAAACCGCGGGGAAATTATTAATCCAACCTGGTACATACAAGCTGGTTTACCGAAATAAAGAGATGAAATCAAGCGGATATACCCATGAAAAAATCATCACAATCTTAAGTAATAAAACGAATATTTTAAACATTAATTAAACTACATATGGCACTCAAAACATTTGGAAATAAAGACACCCGATCCGGGTTTGGAGAAGGATTGAGAATATTAGGGGAAACGAACCCCGAGGTTGTAGCCCTGTGTGCAGACCTTACGGGGTCATTAAAAATGGATGCGTTTCAGAAAAACCATCCAGATCGGTTTTTTCAAATTGGGATTGCCGAAGCGAATATGATGGGAATTGCAGCGGGAATGACCATTGGGGGTAAAATCCCATTTACTGGAACTTTCGCTAATTTTTCAACCTCACGCGTTTATGACCAAATCCGTCAAAGCATCGCTTATTCACGTAAAAATGTAAAAATCTGTGCTTCGCATGCAGGACTAACCCTCGGAGAAGATGGCGCGACACACCAGGTACTAGAGGATATAGGTATGATGCGAATGCTGCCGAATATGACCGTAGTTGTTCCAGCCGATTACACCCAAACCCTTCAAGCCACACTGGCTATTGCAGCATGGGACGGGCCGGTGTATTTGCGTTTCGGAAGGCCGTCTGTTCCAATTTTTACACCGGATGATGCGGTATTTCAAATCGGTAAGGCCGATGTGTTAATCCAAGGGACAGATGTTACCCTAATTGCATGTGGACACATGGTATGGAAAGCGTTGGAGGCCCAAGAACAACTGGCGGAAAAAGGAATTTCTGCTGAGGTGATTAATATGCATACGATTAAACCTTTAGACATCGAAGCTATTTTAAGTTCAGTGGCTAAAACGGGCTGTGTGGTTACGGCAGAAGAACACATGATGAATGGTGGCCTTGGTGATGCTGTTGCTCAAGTATTGGCAAAAAACAGTCCAGCCCCGCAAGAATTTGTGGCGGTTAATGATACGTTTGGGGAAAGCGGGACTCCCAATGAGTTATTGAAAAAATATCACCTAGAAACGGTGGACATTGTGCTCGCAGCAGAACGTGCGCTTGCCCGAAAAAACGCATAACTTACCGCCATTTTTGGGACGCATGGTCTCGTGAATTTTTTTCTTCGGTAGAATGTGGTTAAATTCGTTTCCCTAAATTTAATCGAATTCGTCGCCTATGGTATTTTCAAGTTTGACTTTTCTATACTTGTTCCTACCCTTGAGTCTTTTATTTCATTATTCGACCAAGAACGACCTGTTTCGAAACATCTTCCTTACCATTTTTTCTTTGGTGTTTTATGCATGGGCAGAACCCATGTGGATTTTCTTAATGGTCTTTACCGCATTGTTTGATTATTCCACCGGACTTTACATCGAGAAAAAACGTGGGACTCCTTGGGCAAAGGTTGGACTCATTGCAAGTATTGTAGTCAATATCGGGCTTTTGGTGGCCTACAAGTACGGAGGATTTATCTATGACAACCTCAATTATTGGTTTCCCTTGCCCTTTGATCGCCCTCAAAATTCCCTGCCTGTTGGTATTTCATTTTACACCTTCATGGTCATTTCTTACGTGGTAGATATCTACCGTGGAGAAATTAAGGCCCAACGCAATCCCCTAAACTTTTTAATGTTTATTAGCTTATTTCAGCACTTAGTTGCGGGACCAATTGTTCGTTACAGTCAGATTTCTGAACAGGTAGAGAAGCGCAGCATTGATTGGTCTAGATTGAGTGATGGCGTAACGCGTTTTTGTGTAGGCTTGTTTAAAAAGGTAGCGATTGCGAATGTTGCGGGAGTATTGGTAGATAAATACCTGGACACACAGTTATATGCTTTGTCATCCTATGAAGGTTGGTTTGGAATTGTCATGTTTTCAATACAGTTGTATTTTGATTTCTCGGGATATTCGGACATGGCAATTGGCCTAGCCAAATTGTTTGGCTTTGATTTTCATGAGAATTTTAAGCATCCCTATGCCGCGATTTCAGTGGGAGATTTTTATCGCCGATGGCATATTTCGTTAGGACGATTTTTTCGAGACTACGTGTATATACCGCTGGGAGGAAATCGAAAGTACCAGGACAGAAATATCTTAATTGTTTGGTTTTTAACCGGTTTTTGGCATGGAGCAAATTGGAATTTCGCCCTATGGGGAACCTATTTTGGTGTACTTATGGTGTTAGAAAAACACTTGAAATTTATATTGGACAAAACCCCTCGTTTTCTTAAACATGGCTATACTTTGGTTTTGATTGTGTTCAGCAGAGCGATTTTTTACTTCGTAGATTTCAACCAGCTAAGCTATTTTGTTGGGAATTTATTTTATTCAAAACATGCGGTTAATCCGGGGTTTTTATCAGACATTACAACCCATGTGTTTTGGTTTATTTTAGTCATTGTTTTATGTATTCCATGGGATGAAATCTATGCACAAGACCACCCTTTTAGAAACCGAATTGCCATGCGATACGCTTATGTGCGGCCTGTTGCTAATGCTTTTTTACTGGTGATTTCTACTATGCTCCTGGTGAACGCAACGTTTAACCCCTTTCTATATACTCGATTTTGATGGCGAAAAAGATAAATGTTTTCTTGTTTTTTATCGTTGTATTGGGGTTCCCAATGGCTTACTTTGTTATGCCAAAGGCGGATAAATCGAACAGTGAAAAACGCAAACTGGCAACCTTTCCAAGCTTTAATTCAGAGGCTTACCTCGCAGGTACTTGGACCAAGCAAGTAGATGAGTACATTGATGATCATTTCCCATTCAGAACAAATTTTATATCCTCAACCGATTATTTTCATGCCGCTAAAGGGTTTCAGTTGAAACATAGCGAACGGGTTGTAGTGTTGCCAAAGAAGCAGCCAAAACTTCAAGTAGAATCCGGCGACAGCACCAAGAATCAAATGGCTTTTCTTGATGAATTCGAAGAAAAGTACGCAGGTTCTATGCTCATCATCGATGGTTGCGTGTATCCAATGGGAGGCGGGAGCCCAGCCATGTCAAAGTATTTCGCGGAAATGGTGAATGAGTATGCACGAACCTTTAACGGCGTTCGGGTATTTTCTGCCGTGGCACCCTTGTCTTCAGCCTTTATTCCGGTAGAGAAATACGCGCATTACAACAGTCAAAACAAACGGACGCTTTTGGCTATTAAAAATAACTTAAAAGACGGAGCGATTTTTTGTGATGTATTTGGTGAATTAAATGAGCACTCGAATACGAAGTTGTACTTCGGAACTGACCACCATTGGAAACCACTAGGGGCTTACTATGGCTACGTTGCATTTTGTAAAGCGGCAGGCTTAGAAGCGGTTCCGTTGGATAAAATGAACAAGAAAGTAAAGTATAATTTCCTTGGCACTATGTACCAACACACCCAGGATCCAACCGTACGTGCCCACCCCGACACCATGGAATATTGGGTGCCTAAAGTTCAAACCGAGGCGGTCAAATTCGGGCCATACAATACGGATAAACCTTCTAAAACTAAGGTGTTTTATGAGAGCAGTTCGGGGGGGAATACGTATTCAACCTTTCTCGGTGGAGATGAACCCTTGATTCGAATTCAAACCGGAATAAAAAACGGGAAGAAAGCCGTGGTCATTAAAAATTCAATGGGTAATGCCTTCGCGGTTTATTTAGTGAATCACTACCAGGAAATATGGGTGGTTGATTTAAGATATTCAAAACAGAATTTAACTAAGATCATTAAGGAGAATAACATAAATGACATTGTTTTTGCCGTTGGCATGTACGCAGCAATGAGTAAGGGCACTATTGGTATGATGCGAAGGCTGACCACTCAGAGTGGCATATACGTACCCCCTACTAATCCAGAGGTGCAGGAGCCCAATGTTGAATCAACTCCGCACGTGGATAGTACAGACATGGAATGAGAAGTATTACCGCTATTTTTATTCTTTTCGTTTTTTCTGCGCATGCACAGCTTCCGTCCGAGCTTAAGATTGACTCTTCTTTTGCTTACATTCAAGGATACAGTGCAGAAACGCTAAGTCGCTTGAAACACCAGTTTGATGCCATAGACTCGAATAAATTGGTAATCTTGCATTATGGAGGAAGCCACATTCAAGCGGAAAATCCTACCACGGTTGCTCGGAATCTATTTCAGGAAACTTTCGGAAATGGGGGCAGGGGCTTGTTATTCAGTTACGGGGCCGCCAATACCTATTCCTCAATTAATTATTCTTCCACGTTTACCGGGAAATGGAGTTACAATAAAAGTTATCAGGGGAAAAAGCAAGAACTTCCACTCGGGGTCTGTGGCATGGTGGTTGAAACCATGGATACGCTTGCTTCACTGAGCTTTGGGATGAAAAAGGCCATCGCAGCAAACCAACATATTGTTACTGTGCTCTATGAACAGGACGACAGGGCCATGAAGTTAGAGGTCAAGGTAAATGATTCCGTGATCCGTGCGATGAATTTTATTCCCCAAGGAGTATCCTTCGCTTGGACGGATTCTATTCGTTCGATCCAGTTAATTGTTAAACGAGGGGAGGATACCGAGCGTTTTCGGTTTTATGGAATCCATGTAGAGCATGAAGCGAATCGTGGGTTAGTTTATCATTCTACCGGGGTAGGGGCAGCAGCCTTTAGATCCATATTGATTTTGGAGAAACTCCCAGAACAAGTCCCGGTGATTAATCCAGATATTGTGATATTGGACTTTGGAACCAACGATATTTTGTATGAGAATAAGATAGACGCCAAGCTCCCCTTCGAGGTAGAAAAAGCCATAAGTTGGTGGAGATCCATGGTTCCAGAGGTCTTAATTGTGTTGACAAGCACCCAAGATTTATATTATAAGAAACATCCCATTACTGCTGGGGTGTTGTTTCGTGATCTTATGGATAGTTTAGCCAAAAAAAATGACTGTTTGTTTTGGAATTGGTATGATTTATCCGGTGGCTTAAATACCATTCGAACTTGGGCAACCTTGGGTTATGCAAAAAGCGATCATATACATCTCACTAAGAGTGGTTATCAAGTGAAGGGGGGGCTGTTGTATACCTCTTTCATGAATACCTTAAATGCCCTGGGCAAGGAAAAGCCCATGAATGAATTACGCATTCCGCTAAAAGAATACCAGGAACACATCGCGGAATCTTTGACACCAAAACCGACACCAAAAGCGAATTCATATTATATAGTTAAATCCGGGGATACCCTATCGGCGATTGCCCAAAGAAATCACACGACGGTAGCCACTATAAAGCGAATCAATGGGCTTTCTTCAGATAAAATTCGCGTGGGGCAGCGCTTAAAAATGCCTTAATTGCCTGCTTCTTTTTCTGAAATAACCCCGGTTAACCGCCAGTCCAACCACCGCTGTTATTTGCGAATTCAGTAATAAATCAAAGGGCAATTTAAAATACATGGGCGAAAACTTGACAAACGCTAGTTTAGGGTTGTATCTTTGCAAACAATTAAGAATATATGAGTAAAATGAAATTGTCGGAGTTTAACTTCGATCTTCCCCAAGAATTAATCGCAGAATATCCTTCAGAAAATCGCGACGAATGTCGCCTGATGGTGATTAACAGAAAAACCCGCAAGATTGAACACAAGTTGTTTAAGGATGTGCTTTCCTATTTTGACGAGGGGGATGTGATGATTTTAAACAATACCCGAGTTTTTCCTGCTCGGATGTATGGCAATAAAGAAAAAACAGGGGCTAAAATCGAGGTGTTTTTGCTTCGAGAATTGAACCGAGAAAGCTTTTTATGGGATGTGTTGGTGGATCCTGCTCGAAAAATACGCATTGGAAATAAGCTATATTTTGGCGAAGATGATTCGTTGGTTGCTGAGGTTATAGACAATACTACTTCGCGCGGAAGAACCCTTCGGTTTCTATTTGACGGTCCTTACGAAGAGTTTAAGAAAATTATCACAGAACTTGGCGAAACACCGCTTCCAAAATACATCAAGCGTGAGGTAGAGCCTATGGATGAGGAAATGTATCAAACAATTTTTGCTACGGAAGAAGGAGCCGTTGCAGCTCCAACAGCTGGATTGCATTTCTCACGTGAATTGTTGAAGCGTTTAGAATTGAAAGGGGTAAATTTTGCAGAGTTAACCCTACACGTTGGATTGGGGACCTTTCGTTCGGTAGAAGTAGAGGACCTTACCAAACACAAGATGGATTCAGAGCAAGTGATTATTTCTGAAAAAGCAGTAAATGTGGTTAATGAGGCCAAGAGAAATAAGAAAAAGGTATGTGCAGTTGGAACAACAAGCATGCGTGCCATTGAATCATCTGTTTCTACGGAAGGCATGTTAAAACCCTACGATGGATGGACCAATAAATTTATTTTTCCGCCGTATGATTTTATGGTTGCTGATTGTTTAATTACCAACTTTCATACGCCCTTATCCACCTTATTAATGATGATCTCCGCGTTTATGGGGCACGATTTAATGATGGAGGCGTATCATGAGGCAATTAAGGAAAAGTACCGATTCTATTCGTATGGCGATGCCATGCTGATTATTTAACCTTACTGCTTAATTCGTTTTTAAGGCCATACCACCCAACCAGGTGCATCTTTACATTTCCAACCGGGATTTTAGCTTTCACTAATATGGGGATTCTGTTTTTGTCTTTGGTAATCCAAAAGCTAACGTCTTCCTCATGTTTGAAATATCTGCCCGTTTGAACCACAGGGACAAAGCGCATGCACCGAAAGGTTCCTTTGCGGATGTTTATTTCTTCATCCCCTTTGTACTTGATTTTAAGGGTAAAAAGTTCGTCATCCATAAAACATGGAATCGAGAATACCGTGCCTTTTTTTATGTGTTTAAAATCAAGGGTGCGGGCATAGTAAAAACAGGAAATCATGTCTTGTACACCCATGGGGGTTTTGAAGGTTTTCCCTTTCCCGTTTTCTACCTTTTCTATGTTGTGCTTAAAGGTATAATCCTGTCTGATTTTATAACCTCCTTCATCCACCCTTCTCACAAAGTACCAAGGCATAATGCTTTTTTTATCAATGTATGACTCATACCGATCATCCACTTTAAATACCGAATTAAAGGCGCCAAGGGTTTTGCCGATTCCAACTACATGATATAAACTGCGGTTATCCCCCTTTTTGTCGGTATATTTTGTTTCTAACGTGGCTTCACCGGCATCAATAAACCCATAACTGATTCGATACCTAAGTTTTTCTCCGATTTTAAACGATTCATTTTCAATCTCAGGATATTCCGGAGTATTGCTGGCGGAAAGTAAAAGGATGCAAGAGCATGCAAGCCCAATCACATAAAATGTTGTTTTCATGGCAATGATTTTAAAAGTTCAAATCAATGATTGTGCCACGAAATGCTTACTGGCACCGAAGAATAAAGTTGGTTTTTTTTCCTTTACCAAGCAAGATGAATTGATTATTTAACAAATGACCTTCGTTCAACACAAAGGATTCATCGACCTTTTCTTTGTTTACAGAGATTGCATTGGCTTTTAATTCGCGCCGAGCCTCACCGTTGGACGCAAGGAAATTTGATGCTTTTACCAGGGCATCAACTATAGATAAGCCTTCGGAAATCAAGGTTTTGGATACAATGGCTTGGGGTACCCCTTCAAATACTGCCAAGAAATCCGCTGTTGAAAGCTGTTGTAAACTCTCTTTTGTGGCTTTTCCGAAAAGGATTTCTGAGGCATTAATTGCGGCCTCAAGTTCTTTTTCTCCGTGCACACGTTTTGTAATGTCTTCCGCGAGCGCTTTTTGTAAGATTCGTAAATGAGGGGCTTCCTGATGTTGACCTTCTAAATCTTCAATTTCCGATTTAGATAATAAGGTGAATATGCGAATATAATTTTGTGCGTCCGCATCACTTGTATTTAGCCAATATTGGTAAAATTTATACGGGCTGGTGCGTTCTTTCGACAACCACACATTACCACCTTCGGTTTTACCGAATTTACTGCCATCTGCTTTTTTGATGAGGGGAGTGGTTACGGCATACGCTTCACCGCCTGATTTTCTTCGAATAAGCTCTGTGCCAGTAACAATATTCCCCCACTGATCAGAACCACCAAGCTGAACCACACAGTTTTTATGCTGGTTTAAGTAGTAAAAATCATATCCTTGAACCAATTGATAGGAGAACTCAGTAAACGACATGCCGGTTTCCAACCGATTTTTAACCGAATCTTTAGCCATCATGTAATTGACACTGATATGTTTACCAACATCGCGTATGAAATCTAAAAACGACATGTGCTGAAACCAATCGTAATTATTAACTAACTCAGCCGCATTAGGCCCTTCAAAATCCAAAAAATGGGTAAGTTGTTCCCTAACGCCGTTAATGTTATGGTCAAGGGTTTCTTTATCTAATAAATTCCGCTCTTGAGATTTTCCGGATGGATCACCGACCATTCCGGTGGCACCTCCAACCAAAGCAATGGGTTTATGGCCAGCGCGCTGAAAATGTACGAGGGTCATGATTTGTACTAAACTTCCAATGTGTAGAGAGTCCGCTGTTGGGTCAAACCCTATGTACCCACTTCTCATCCCCTTGCTTAATGCTTCTTCTGTCCCAGGCATGATGTCATGAATCATACCTCGCCATGTCATTTCTTCAATAAAATTCATCCTAGTTTTTTGTTAGTTCCTTGAATACCGCCTCTAGGCTTTTCTTTTCAAGTTTTAAGGTCATAATCAACCACCCTGCTTCTTGAGCCTTTTTAGATACGTTCTTTCGTAGGTCTTGGTCAGTACTTCCTTCGATTAACCAGCCGTTATCCAAGGATTTAACCGTGGTTACACCCGATATTTTTTTAAGTACATGACTATCTACATTGCCTTCAAATTCTATGTATATCGTCTGCACTTCGGGACTTGAATCCAGCGCTTGCTGATTATTATTCGCAACGATCTTTCCTTTATTAATAATAATTACACGATCACAAATGGCTTCAACTTCTTGCATAATGTGAGTGGAAAGCATGATGGTTTTTTCTTTGCCAATTGTTTTTATCAATTCTCGAATTTCTACCAACTGATTGGGGTCAAGACCCGAGGTTGGCTCGTCTAAAATCAACACTTGCGGATCGTGAATAAATGCTTGTGCAAGCCCTACCCGTTGCTTGTATCCTTTGGAAAGGGCGCCTATTTTTTTATGTTGTTCCAGTTCCAATCCAACCATGTGAATCATTTCATTCACTCGGTTTTTTAACCCTGTTATTTTATAAATGGACCCCACAAAATGAAGGTATTCTTTGACGTACATGTCAAGGTAAAGCGGGTTGTTCTCTGGGAGATACCCGATAATTTTTCGTGTCTCAAGGTCGTCTACATCAACCGTAATTCCGTTTACTGCAATAGTTCCTGCACTGGCAGGAATATATCCAGTAATCATTTTCATGGTGGTGGACTTTCCTGCGCCATTAGGCCCCAAAAAGGCAACAATTTCACCTTTACCGATTTCAAAGGAAATATCGTTAACGGCGGCTTGCTCTCCGAAAAATTTAGTTAGGTGCGAAACTTCAATTGACATACCTGCGAAATTAGTAATTTTTAGTGGTCCACGCTGTTCTCCCCGCGCGTCCGCAGAGAATCGCCGTAAAAAAACCAACGAATGATGCTCCTGCTTGTGTTTCTAGACTGTCTTCTAAGCACATGGTAGCGAATACAATGACACAAAAGGCAAGAAGAACGAGGTGCTGTTCCTTGATCCCAATCCAACCAAAATAACCAATGCCCCATAACATAAGCAATACCCCAAAGACCCCAACGCCCATCCATGTAGTTAGGTACATGTTGTGACTGCGATGTCGATTTTCAGGGGTAAGCAAAGAACCCGTTTCGATATATTTAGCTTCCATTTCACGATTAATATCTCCGATGCCAACGCCTAACAATGGATGGTCTTGGATTACCGCCCATGCGGTTTTCCAATATTCTATGCGTTGAAGCAGCGAGTGACCGTTCGGATCCTTGGCTTCATGCAGCTCAAATTTTAATTCTTCTATGCGGCTCCAAAGCCCACCCTGAACAGAGTGCTCACTCGTAAATCCATTTTCAATGTTTAATACATCGCGTTGACTTAGTTTTTTTATCGACTCTGCCGTTATCGGCTCTTTTTTAGCACACAAATACCGCTCCGCTGTGCGCATGAGGCCTTGTCCTTTTCGGTCTAAGCGGTCCAAGGGTAGGTCGGAGCGTAAGGACCAAGCAGTGATGGCTTCCTCTGCGGAGGCAAAGGTTCCGCAGGTAGGGTTAGGTGTAACGATAACTTGAATTACAAGGCCTCCCACTAGGCCTATGAGCACGATAACTCCGAGAGCAATTTCCCGAAAAAAGCGTGTCGATCGGATAACATCATACGCGATGATTAGTAAAACAACCGAAGCGCTAAGGTATGCACTCAGCGTTTGACTGTATAGGGTATACAAGCCAGTAAAGATCAAGTAAGTCACTAGCCAAAGCGTCGACAGCAATTTATTCTTCCAAAGGTTGAAAGCAAGGATCCCCGAAAATGCCACCAAAATCCCAAACCGAATGTGTGAACCAAACCAACTGAGTTGACGGATGTCTAAGGCGAGATTCTGCTGCAGTAAATACCAATAATGAAGCACATTTAAACTGATCACAGTGGCAATTGTGAGCAAAAGAATGAGGACATATCGAGTAAGGTGTTTTTGATGAAACGGTAAGGTGCCAATGTAAAGAAGAGGCAAGGATACCACAGAAATCCGCACGCGGAGCGCATTCCACCCTTCGTGTACATCGGAACTCCAAAGCAGGCTTAGGGCATGGATTCCCCAAAAGGCGAGCAGTACGAAAAGCCATTGATTGGACCGAAGCCGCTGGATAAAAACCGTATAATCCCCCGCGACAATAAACAGAAGTGCATGTAGAATAAGGGATGCAGACATTAGAAATTTACTGCAGGCCAAGCCAACTAAGAAGCTAAGACTTAAATAGAAGTAAATAGAATCTAAGTGTTGCTTTAAAAACTTCAATGCCCTATTTATTTTATATGTAAGGTAGATTTATATTCCTTTTCCTTGGACAATATATCTAGGCCTCTAACAACGACCTCATCAGTTTTAAAGGCATAAATTAGCTTTCCCTTTTGAAAATAGTAACGCCCAATAATTTCTTGGGTTAATAGGCCTTTAATTTCCGTTTTATTGGTTTCAAAATAGCTGCTCGAAGCGCTGAGTAAACGGTCATTTAAGGCGGAGAATTCTCCGGAAACTGCACTGAATTGTTGTTTCTTTTCTAATGCTTCTTTAATGCGCTCTAAGGCTCGTAGTTCGGGAGAGGTATAGACAAAGCCCTTAGCGCTCAAGTAGGTTCGAAATTCTTCCAGTGCCTCATCGGATAATTCAAAAGTTTCTGCGGAAGCGATTGATGGATGAGTATTTCGGTAAGCGCTTGCGTAATAGAACAGGTGGTGTTTTGCAAGCAATGCGCGGGTATAATCACTGTACACAGAGTCTTCGATTTTTATGTCAGGTTCTATCCCCCTTCCATCAATTACTGGCCGTCCATTTTTGGTGTTGAATTTTTGTAAAAGGCTATCGGCGATAACCGTTGGTTTTCCTCCATTGGCATCGTCATAATATTCTAATCGCTGTACACATCGTCCAGAAGGGGTGTAGTACTTTGCAATGGTGAGTTTCATTTTAGAGCCGTATTTCAGGTCGAACGTTCGTTGCACCAACCCTTTACCATAACTGGTGTTTCCAATCACCACTGCACGGTCTAAATCTTGTAAAGCGCCGGCGACTATTTCACTGGCTGAAGCACTTCCTTCATCGATCAAAACTACAAGAGGCACCTTTTCTGCAATGGGTGCTTCCATTGTTTTATACACCATGTTTTCTTGTTTTGAACGCCCCTTGGTGGTTACCACAACTTGACCTTTAGGCACAAAAAAGCCAACAATTTTTACCGCCTCCATTAAGAGTCCACCGCCATTGCCTCTCAAATCTAGAATCATATTGGTCATGCCTTTCGATTGAAGATCCAGGATATTTTTTTTAATTTCTTCTCCCGCGGTTTGGGTAAAGCTACTCAAAGAGATGTACCCTGTTGTCGCAGTTAACATCCCCGAATACGGAACGTCTGGAATTTTAATTTCATCGCGAACAATGTCTAGGGTCAGAATCTGCCCATTGCGCTCAAGTTCTAAACTCACGCTTGTTCCTTTGGGCCCTTTCAAGGCATTTGAGGCTTCTTCAACGGATTTACCTGAAATGGGCTTTTTATCGATGCGTAGAATTTTATCTCCAGCCTGTACGCCCGCTTTTTGTGCCGGATTTCCTTCGTAAGGATCGGTAATGTAAATTTCATTATCAAGGTTACCGATTAAGGCCCCGATTCCCCCGTATTGTCCCGTGGTCATTAATCGATAATCTTCGATGTTGGCCTCATGATAATATACGGTGTATGGATCGAGTTCCTTCAGCATGGCATCGATGGCTGTTTTAGATAATTTACCGTGCGCCACCTCGTCAACGAAGTACAAGTCCAAGTGCTCATAGATTTGATCCATGAGTTCTAAACTTTTGAGTTCTTCAAACGACTCGGATTGTCCATAACTAAACGCGTAAAACAGCAGTGTAAAACAGAAAAAGAGCTGAGTTAAGGAAGTTCGCATATTCGGGATATTAATTTTTTAATTTTTTGCTCAATGAGATCATCTACAGGGATTTCTTCCCAAAGATAAACGATACTAAAGAGAATTTTATGGTTTTGAGCTACCGCCCTGGCCAATAAGGGGGCTTTTTCTTTACGCAGGCTTTCGCGAATTAAGCGCTTAATTCGATTTCGATCATGTGCTTTTTTTATTCGCTTCTTCGGAACGGTAATCAATACTGCAAAACTTGGTGTTTCGCTCGGCTCAAAGGAAACATGGGATAAAAAAGGAAATACAAGTACCTTTTCCTTCATTGTAAATACATGGTCAATTTCCTTTTTCAAGAAAATCCGATGCGCCTTTCCGAAGGTTTCGTCCATAGGTACAAAAGTAGGCAAATCCTAGGTTGATTTTACTTCGGCTTCGGCGGTACCGTCGCTGAGTTCAATTTGTATTAAGGTTCCCGGGTGTAAGTCTGTTTTACTGAGCAAGGCCTTTCCATTGCTACGAGCAATTGCAAAACCCCTCGCCAGTACAGCGGCAGGACTCATAAGCGTTACTTGTTTATCCAGAGATTCCAATACCGTGACGTTTTTTTCCATGGTACGTTCTAGCGTAAAGACCAGGTGTTGTTGAAGCATGGTTCGCCTGTGGTGTTCCTGTTGATGTGATCGTTTTACGAGACTTTGAATGACCACGGGACTCGAGGCAATAAAGTCTTGATGTGAACTCAACACCCGTTTCGTTTCTTGAAGACTCCGTTGTTCGAGGTTTTTAAGTTGGTTGTTAATGCGTTCAAAACGCCACTTGGTAACGCCATTAATTTTTGAAACTGTTTGGTGGAAGATGTTTTTTGAATGGGTGAATAGCCTATTTTGAACTTGTGATAGGGTGGCAATAAAGGCATGAAGATCAAGCAATTTGAGCTCAAATTCTTGCAGTAAGTCGGAAGCCAATACAGACGGAGTAATGGCATGGGAAAAGGCCACCATTTCTGCCACCGTTAGGTTTGTGGAATGACCAATTCCGCATAGGATTGGCAGGGGGAATTCAGCAATACGTTTACAAAGGTTGAAATCGTCGTAACAAGACATGCCAACTTCCGCACCGCCCCCTCGAACAAGGACCACTGCGTCAAAATGACTGCGAAGTCGTTCAATTTTTTGAAGAGCATATAGAATTGAGTCCACCGCCTGATCCCCTTGTACCGTTGCGTTGAATAAAAAGGTATCTACTCCGAATTTGTGGGTAGATGCGTTTAATACCTGCATGAAGTCTGAGAGCCCTTTGCTCGATTCGGCAGAAATCACGGCAATTCGCTTGGGCAAATCAAGCGTCAGGAGTTGGTTCTTTTGTAGAATCCCCAATTTATTGAGCGCCTCAATGGTTTCAAGTTTAAGTTTGTGAAGTGCGCCGAGGGAATAGCTCGGATCGATGTCAGAGATATGAAGACTAAGCCCATATACTTCACTGAAGGTAATTTTAATTAACATCAGCATTTCTTTTCCTTCACTAAAGGGCTCTTTTACTTCGGCCTCAAATTGCTTGGAAATTTTGAGGTAGTTCGTTTTCCAAATAACACCACTCAAATTCGCTACAATCTTTCCGTCTGTTCGTTGGACAAGCTCCGGAAACGCATGTCCGCTTGGGAAAAGATTCATTTTGTAGATTTCAGCCTTCACCCAATAGGTGCGATCATACCGTGATTCCAACGTTTTCCGAATCGATTGTGCAACTTGTTTGAGTGTGAAAACTTCCTTGGACATGGGTTAAAATTAAACAAATTGGTGCAGTCAGGTATTTTGTGAACAAGATTAATTGTCATACCTTTGCCATCCTCAAACAAAAACTCATGGGCGTTAAAATTTTTGCAGGAAGAGCTACACAAACCTTAGGGTCGAATATTGCTTCATGTTATGGCGTAGCCTTGGGGGATGTAAAAGTAACCACCTTCAGTGACGGGGAATTTCAACCAAGTTTTGAAGAAACGGTCCGAGGCCAAGATGTTTTTATCATTCAATCAACCGTTCCACCACAAGATAATTTGTTTGAATTGTTGCTTTTAATGGATGCTGCTCGACGTGCTTCTGCACGAAAAATCATTGCGGTAATTCCGTATTTTGGATTTGCAAGACAAGACCGAAAAGATCAACCAAGAGTAGCGATTGGCGCTAAATTAGTGGCTAATATGCTAATGGCCGCTGGGGCGGATCGCATTATGACCATGGATTTGCATGCGGATCAAATACAAGGGTTTTTTGAAGTTCCGGTAGATCATTTGTTCGGGTCAACCATTTTTATTCCTGAAATCCAAAAATTGAATTTAGATAATTTAGTAGTGGCAGCACCCGATGCAGGGGGCGCCAAACGCGCGAATTCATATGCCAAGATGCTAAATTGCGGATTAGCCTTGTGCCACAAAAACAGAAAGAAAGCCAACGAAATTGCTGAAATGACAGTAATTGGCGAAGTGGAGGGAAAGGATGTAATCATTATCGACGACATGTGTGATACGGCAGGAACCCTCACGACGGCAGCAGATTTGTTAATCGAACGAGGAGCTAAAACCGTGCGTGCATTTTGTACACATGCCGTTTTGTCTGGTCCAGCCTATGAACGAATAGAAAAATCACATTTAACGGAGCTCATTGTTACGGATACCGTTCCTTTGAGACAAGCGTCAGGAAAAATAAAAGTAGTTTCTGTAGACCATTTATTTGCTGATGTAATCAAGCGAATGGTTAACAATGAATCCATCAGTTCACATTTTGTAATACCTTAAATTAATAATAAATGAAAACAGCACAGTTGAGCGGTTCGCTTCGAGCGAACGTAGGGAAAAAGGATGCTAAAGCACTTCGCAATGAAGGATTGGTTCCTTGTGTGCTTTATGGGCAGGGCGAACAAACGCATTTTGCAGTAAAGCGAGTACCACTA
The DNA here is from genome assembly GCA_002293045.1 of Flavobacteriales bacterium UBA958. Classification (GTDB taxonomy): domain Bacteria; phylum Bacteroidota; class Bacteroidia; order Flavobacteriales_D; family Crocinitomicaceae; genus UBA952. Next base: position 27,756 of record DBCM01000020.1, read on the forward strand.
GAAAAATTAGTTTTTTCTCCAGATGTCTTTCAAATTGAACTTGACATTGACGGAAAAAAAGCAAAAGCGATTATTCGTGAGTTGCAACAGCATCCAACTAAAGATACCGTTCAGCACATTGATTTTTTAGAATTAAACGATGCGAAAGAAGTGCGCGTAAAATTGCCAGTTCGATTGAGCGGTTCTTCGCGTGGTGTTAGAGCAGGTGGTAAATTAATGCAAGTGTTTCGCCACATGCAATGTCAAGGTTTACCGTCAGCACTTCCTGAGGAAATTAACATAGATATTTCACCGATGCGTATCGGACAATCCTACCGAGTTTCAAACATTGAGATTCCTGGCGTTAAAATATTAGACCCCGCGAATGCTGTGGTGGTATCTGTGAAAATGGCTAGAGGAGCGGTCAAAGGATCTGATGTTGATCCTGAGGACGATGAAGAAGCATAGTAACATGTTAAACCGCTTCGGCGGTTTTTTTTTGCTTTGTGATTTAGGTTGATTACTTATCTAAACGACTCCCTTATCTTTGTAAAAAATTAACTTCATGCAAATTCACGAAATTTTAGCCCAATTTGAAATAAAAGCGACAAACCCAGGTGGGTATATTGGGTCAGAATCCTTGGGTTCTGATGCGAATACCGTAGTTTCTGTTTCTCCAGTAGATGGCGCAACGATCGCCTCAGTAACTCCAGTAACTCCAGCGGAATACGATCGCATTATCCAAAAATCTCAGGAAGCCTTCACGTCTTGGCGTTTAGTGCCCGCCCCCAAGCGAGGTGAAATTGTACGTCAATTAGGAGATCAATTACGCGTTCACAAAGAAGCCTTAGGAATTCTAGTTTCTTACGAAATGGGGAAGTCCTTACAAGAGGGATTGGGCGAAGTTCAAGAAATGATTGATATCTGCGATTTTGCGGTGGGCTTATCTCGTCAATTATATGGACTTACCATGCATTCGGAACGCCCGGGCCATCGCATGTATGAGCAATACCACCCCTTGGGAGTGGTAGGCATAATTTCTGCATTTAATTTTCCTGTAGCCGTTTGGAGTTGGAATTCTGCTTTAGCGTGGGTTTGTGGTGATGTTTGTGTGTGGAAGCCGTCTGAAAAAACACCAATTACTGCCTTGGCTTGCCAATACATCACTAATCAGGTGTTCAAAGCGAATAATGTTCCGGATGGAGTTTCTTCCCTAGTGATTGGAGGTCCGGAAATTGGGAAGCTGATGGCTGAAGATGTTCGCGTTCCTTTAGTATCCGCCACAGGTTCCACGCGTATGGGTAAATCCGTAGGCGCAGCGGTGGGTGCACGCTTAGGGCGTTCTTTATTAGAGTTAGGAGGAAACAATGCCATTATCATTACACCAACTGCGGATTTAAAAATGGTGGTTCCAGGCGCAGTATTTGGCGCGGTAGGAACCGCAGGTCAGCGTTGTACCTCAACACGGAGATTGATTATTCATGAGTCTGTTTACGAAAAAGTGAAGGAAGCCTTGAAAAATGCATACGGGCAATTGAAGATTGGCAATCCCTTAGATCAATCGAACCACGTTGGACCTTTAATTGATACGGCAGCTGTTGCAGCCTATGAATCGGCCATTTCAAAAGCGATTCAGGAAGGCGGAAAGGTATTGGTTGAAGGGGGTGTGCTTTCAGGTATAGGCTATGAAACGGGATGTTATGTGAAACCATGCATTATTGAAGCTGAAAATCATTACGCAATTGTACAACATGAGACCTTTGCTCCGATCCTTTATGTAATGAAATACAGCGGCGATGTGCACCAAGCGATTGCTCTACAAAATGGGGTTCCCCAGGGATTGTCTTCTGCAATTATGTCTAATGATTTGAAAGAAGCAGAAGCCTTTTTATCGCAAGCTGGCTCGGATTGTGGCATTGCCAACGTGAACATTGGAACTTCGGGTGCCGAAATCGGCGGTGCCTTTGGGGGAGAAAAAGAAACGGGTGGAGGCAGAGAATCGGGTTCTGATTCATGGAAAATTTACATGCGAAGACAAACCAATACCATTAATTATTCGGATAGTTTGCCTTTGGCACAAGGGATTAAATTTGATTTATAATTTAAGCCTTTCCTATTCCCATTCCCACTTTGCTTTCCTATCTTTGTAAAAAGATTGGCGATGCAATTATTAACAGTGGGAAGTGTGGCCTTTGATGCCATTGAAACTCCGTTTGGAAAATCGGATAAAATTGTAGGAGGTGCGGGGACATATATATCCCTTGCCGCTTCGTTTTTTAGTAGGAATCAAGCCTTAGTTTCTGTAGTAGGTGAAGATTTCCCAACAGATGTTCTTGACGGAATGGTGAATAGAGGGATTGATATTCAGGGCATTCAAATCCCTGAGGGTGGAAAAACATTTTTCTGGGCAGGTAAATACCACAATGACATGAACAGTCGGGATACCTTGGTAACAGAATTAAATGTACTTGGCACCTTTGACCCTGTTGTTCCCATGGAGTACAGAAATGCCCCGTTTTTAATGCTCGGAAATTTAAGCCCCGATGTACAGCGAAAGGTGGTTGAACAAATGGAAGTTCGGCCTAAATTAATCGCCATGGATACCATGAATTTCTGGATGGATATCGCCTTAGACGAATTGCATAAAACGCTTAAGTTGGTGGATCTACTGATTGTAAACGATGAAGAAGCACGTCAATTAACAGGAGAATATGCCTTAAAAACGGCCGCTAAACGCATTATGGATCTAGGTCCTCGCTTAGTAATCATAAAAAAGGGAGAACACGGTGCCCTACTATTCAGTGCAGATGAAATCTTTTATGCACCGGCATTGCCTCTTGAGGAGGTATTTGATCCAACCGGAGCAGGAGACACCTTTGCTGGCGGCTTGATGGGTTATCTTTCTACGCAAGAGAAGGTTACCTTCGATTCCTTGAAAAAAGCGGTAATCGTTGGCTCGGCCTTAGCTTCTTTTTGTGTTGAGAAATTTGGCACCCAACGCTTGGAAGCATTAACAAAGAATGAACTGGATGAACGCATCAAAGCATTCTATACCCTTTCCCAATTTGAATTAGCGTAAGCATGGAACAACTACGTCTTTTACTAGAACAACTTATTGCCTTTGAATCTCAAGATGATTTAATCGCCATCGGAAGAGAAATTAACGAAGTAAAGATTAATTTCGAGGATCACTTAATGGAAGCGGAGCGCGTACAGCAAATCGCGGTGCTCGATGCGGCAGAGAAAGGTGAGCCGATAGAACCAATTGACTTTACTGATATTAAAAATGAGTTCATAACTCGTTATAAAGCCATTCAAGAGCAGCGCAAACAGCAAATCTCTTTGAAAGACACCCTAGAACGTGAGAATCTTAAATTAAAAAAGGGTTTACTGGATGAGTTAAAGCGTATCATTGAATCGGAAGAGCACATTGCTTCGGCATTTCAATCCTACAAAAACATTCATGAAACGTGGAAGAAAGTCGGAGATATTCCGAGAGATCACCGCGATGGAATTCAAAAAGAATACGCACGGTTACTAGAAATATTCTTTTATACTATGCGCATTTATCGCGAGATAAAAGACCATGATTATAAACGAAATTTACAATTAAAACAGAAGGTCCTTCACAAGCTCCAGCAACTTAGGAACGAAGAAGAAGACCTTAAATCTGTGGAGCAACAGTTGCGCGTGTTGCAGGATGAATGGGAAGAAATTGGCCCGGTTCAAAACGAAGAGTGGGAACTCATTAAACCTAAATATTGGGAAACCGTTCGTCAGATTTACGAAAAGATCAACGTGCATTATGAGGCGCAACGTCAGGTGTATGTGCAGAATATAGCAGCGAAACGCGCCTTGGTGGATGAAATCCTTGCACTCCACACCGCCGCAGGCGAAGCGAAGTCCAATAAGGATTGGGATAAGCTGGTGGAACAACTCAAAACAGTACAGGAATCGTATAAAAAAATAGGTCCTGGATCAAGAAAGGAAAATGATGAGGTTTGGAAAGCATTTCGAGCGGCCTGTGACGGTTTTTTCGACCTGAAGAAGTCATTCAGCAAGGCACAGCACGAGGCCTATTCCGGGCTCATTGAAAAGAAAAAAGCACTAATAGAGGCAGTGAATGCACTCAAAGATTCTACCGAGTGGAAGACCTCTTCTCAAAAGATTATCGGATTTCAAAAGGAATGGAAATCCATTGGGAATACTGGTAAAGTGGAAAATAAATTGTGGGCCGAATTTAGAGGTGCTTGTGATGCGTTCTTCAATGCGCGTGATGAAGCCAACCAGTCTGCAGAAAAAGACCGAGCACATAACCTTGACTTGAAATTAGCACTGGTACAACGAATCAATGAGCTGGAGATTTCCGACCGTTCTGAGGCCTTAAAAACCTTGCGAAGTTTGGCCGCTGAATTTTCAGAAATAGGTCAAGTCCCCCTTGCAAACAAAGATGAAATTTACACGGCATACAAAGGCGCATTAGACGCGAAGTATGGTTCCTTAGCGGTAAGCGCTAAAGAGAAAGAAGACATGGCTTTTACTGCCAAAATAGATAGCATTCAAGCATCGCCTGAACGTAATAAGTTACTTCAAAAGGAACGATTTGATATCCGAAAACAGATTGAGCGCATTGAACAAGAAGCAAACCGAATGGAAACAAACCTGTCGTTTTTCGCGCGTTCAAAAGGAGCAGATTCACTGCGGAGTGAAGTAGAGAATAAAATAAAGGACATGCAACAACAGGTTGCGAAGTTGAAAGCAAGATTGAAACAACTTCCCAATGAATAGACTTACCAATTCTTTTTTATTAGTCATATTTTTCCCTACCCTAGCGCTGTCTATTTTTGTTGGTTTCGACTTTCCCTTAGAGTTTCTTCGAACCACTGGTTCAAATATCCCATTCAAATCGTACGCCTTTGCTCTTTTTGCTTTTTTAATGGCAGTATTGACTGTAAACCGGAGCATTCGACGTTGGGTTGCCCTGTTCACCGTGAGCCAAACCGACCGCTTTGTGTTTCATACAAAAGTGAGTGGAGAACGTAAATTACGCATTACGGTGTATACCTTATTGGAAGCCGGTATCTTAGCCGCTGTAGGAACAGCGCTCTATGTGCTTTCCTCCGATGCCGTGTTGTGTGCCTGTGTGCTGTTGTTCTCGGCTATAGACAATCTTTTATTTTTATGGGTCGGATTGCCTCGATTTGGTGTAGGGTTAAGTAAAAAAGCCATCATTGTAGCCGATAGAGAAGTGGTGGTATTGTATTTTTCAGGATTGCGTAAGGTCAGCCTGTCTCAACAAACCCTCTTTTTTGATTACATGCAATCCCTTCAGCTTACCTTCCCGGTAGACTGCATTCCTGAGAAGGACCGAAATGATTTTCTTCATACCTTAGAAGCAGTTACGGATAAAGATCGCGTCTTTATTCAGAATTTAGGGGAATGGAAAATGTAAACATACTCATCGTCGAAGATGACTTGTCTTTTGCAAGCCTGCTACAAGAGCGCCTGGTACTTTTGGGGTATAGTTCATATGACATCGTGTCTATTGATGCCATAGCCGATGCCATAGCAGTCAAAGAAGAGTTTACGCCGGATGTTATACTCTTGGATTTGAACATCCGAGATTCCTCGGGCATTGCCACCTATGAACGCATTCAAGCAGTGTTTGATGGGGCAACGATTATCGTACTTTCAGGAATGGATAACCGCGCACTTTCACTAGAAATTGTTGCAAAAGGGGCGCAAGATTATTTACTGAAAAATGAAATTAATGCGGGTGTTCTAGATAAAACCATTAAATATGGTATGCTCCGCCGTACATTCCAAGTTCAACTCACGGAATCAGAAAAAAAATATAAAGACCTCTTTTATAATTCGCCGCTTCCGATGTTGAAATTGTCAGTAAGCACCTATGAAATTTTATTCTGTAATCAAGCAGCACTCACCTTATTTGATGCAGCAAATGCCCATGAGATTGTGGGAAAATCTTTAAATGACTTCATCATTTCTGAGGAGAATTTAACCACGGATGAACACATTCCGCGTTGGATCGGGTCGTACAAACAACGCACACTGAACAACCAGGAGTTGTCCACACAAATTATCTTAAATCAGTTAACAGAGGATAAAGAAGCATACATCGCATTGGTTGTGGATAAGACGGATGAACTACTTTTTGAGCAACGTAAATATGAGATTATTGCGCAAGCGGAAGAAGGAGAGAAAAAGAAGATCGCACGGGAGCTTCACGACGGGATCGGACAGCAATTGGTGCTGTTGAATTTATTATTGCAGAATTTAACGCCGCTTGCTTCAGAGGAAGGGGCCTTAGAACAAATTAAGCAATTGCTTCAAGGCTCGATTCAAGAATTGCGTGAAATGGCATATAATCTATTGCCTCCAGCGCTTGACAAAGGATTTTTAAATGCCTTAGAACGCTTCGCTCATCGGATCAATGCGACCGGTAAAATGACGCTCACTTTAAATATTGATGATCAAATTAATGAAGAGAGCTTTGTAAATGTAGATCGATTTAATTTGTATCGGATCGTTCAGGAGGTATTGAATAACGCCCTGAAACACTCAAAGGCTTCCGAGATTTCTATATCCATTCAGCCAGTTAAAGGCTCGAAAATTAGCTTGGTAGTCATCGACAATGGGGTAGGATTTGATGGTGAAGGATTGAATGAAGGCTTGGGAATGCAGAACATGAAACACCGCATGGATATGGCCGGGATTAAGGGGAGGATTTCCAGTGAAAAAGGACGTGGAGTGATTGTTGAATTGACGTTTAAAGGGTGAAAATACTGGTCATACGGTTTAGCTCCATTGGAGACATTTTACTCACGTTTCCGGTAGTAGAAAGCTTGCGGCATCAATATCCTGATGCTGAAATACATTTCCTAACCAAGCCAAGTAATAAAGCAGTATTGGAGTTATTATCCAACAAGGTAGAGCCGCGCTTTTTGCAAGATTCACTCGTTCAAACAGCAAAGCAATTAAGCGGAGAACGCTACGACCTTGTCATCGATTTACACAATAATTTACGCACCTTTTTACTCCAAGTACTTCTGATGAAACGGGCTTGGCATCGGTTTCGAAAATTAAATTTCCAAAAGTGGTTATTTACTGCCTTTAAATGGAATACCTTGCCCAAGGTTCATGTGGTGGATCGGTATGCGCAAGCAGCCTCAGTAAGCCCTGCTTCAGTTACGCTCTCTGTTAGCGACACCATTAACGGGGAGGAATCCTTACCCTCAACTTACGTGGCATGGGTACTGGGGGCGACCTTCGCAACCAAACAATTTCCCTTAAGTAAATTAATCGAAACCATTGAACGGCTTGAAATGCCTATAGTATTGTTGGGCGGCGAAATGGAAAACACATTAGCCAATTCACTTCAAGCGCATTTCCCATCGCTTATTTCATTGGTAGGAAAAACGAGTCTTTCAGAGGCTGCTTTGGTCCTGTCTAAAGCGAAGGTGGTTGTAACCAACGACACCGGTCTCATGCATTTGGCGGCTTTCTATGCGAAACCCATAGTCTGTCTTTGGGGCAATACGGTTCCTGCATTTGGCATGTATCCCTACCAATCAGCACCAGTTTTTCATGCACAAGTGAGTGATTTATCGTGTAGACCATGCTCTAAGATCGGACATAACACCTGTCCTAAAGGTCATTTTGCGTGCATGTTGAAACAAGATTCGGGGATGATTTCCGAACAAATTACTGCGTTATTCTTTCAAGAAAAATAAGGATTTCTTGAATCGCTGTGTTGTCGAACGTGATTTCATTGGAACCATATTCGTTGGGGCTTCCTGTGGCGGAAGGCTGGAACATATGATTTAATCTGTCAAGGGCTTTGATTTCTTTGATTTTCCCAGGACCCGGATTGCAATAGCTAGCAATTGCGTCCAAATTCATTGGAGCTGGAACCTGTAAATCTGTGGTGCCATTTAACGCAAGGTAATGACAGTTGATGTTCTTCAAATCAACCATGGGGTTGTAATTTAAAAAATAAATCATCCAAGGATTTACATAGGCATCAAGATTCATCTTAACCCAAGCTGCTCGGTCTGTTATCCCATTTTCACGAAGCTCTTTTTTATGTATTGATTTGGCATATTTGGTTAAAAAGACTTCCGCTTTTCTCTCTACAACATGTATGGAGTCTAAGGTTAACAACGGATAAAACGATTCGGAGAAGGCTCGGATTTGTTTCAGTTCTTTTTTAGAAGCACCCACGGCCTTTGATATTAATACTTGTTGTTCTATTAGGAGCGTCGAACCCAACACGCCAGGGCCGGCTAAGGAAATTACCCCATATACTTCCGGATGTTTGGCGGCCACCATGTTCGCAATCATTCCCCCCTCGCTGTGTCCCATAAGTATGATTTTTTGGGTATCGATGTACGGAAGTGTTTTTACAAACGCGATAGCAGCTTCAATGTCTGTGGCAAAGTCTGCGGAAGTTGCTCCGTTAAAAACGCCCTCAGATTTACCGGTTCCACGGTCGTCCATGCGCAATACCCCATAACCAGATAGGGTCAACCGATCGGCTAAAACAAGGAACGGACGATGCCCAAGAATCTCTTCGTTTCGGTCCTGTGGTCCACTTCCAGTAATTAAAATCACACAGGGAATGTTATCAGGTTCGTACGTATGTACGGGATGAGTTAAGGTACCGCTTAATGCAAAATTTCCAACGGGCTGATGAATGCTAACGTCCTCTTGCAAATAGGGCACGGGTTCTTTTGGATCTTGCAGTTTTTTTGTTTCTAGCTGAGGGCCTTCTTGTTGATTAAAGCTAAGGTCGGCAGTGAACATGCCTTGTTTAAACTTACCACGGATAACCATAGAATTGTTTAATTCTCCTTCATAGGAGGCTTGTAGTTTGTCTATGGTAAAATGCAGGTGCTTGCCATTCACAGAAACGCTGGACATCGGGATGCCATTGGCTTGTTGTTTCGGACTATCTAAGGTTCCTTTCCAAATTCCCGCACTATCAGTAAGGTGCAATACAAGGGGGAGTTTCTGACCCATTGCATCTAAGCTGCCGTACCAATTTCCGGATAGCGATTGTCCAAAAACAACAGCATTACAAATTCCAAAAAGAACGAGTAAACTATAACGCGTCATCTAAAAATAGTTTTTTGATTTCAACCGCCTCTGAAGGCTTCATTTTTCCCGCGAGGATTAAATTCAACTCACGTCGTCTGAGCGCACCATGGAAACGCTCAATTTCTTCTTCGGTTTCTGGACTTAGTTCAGGCACTTGAATCGGTCCGCCATTCTGGTCTACTGCAACAAAAGTGTAAATGGCTTGATTGCATTTCTCTCGTACACCGGTCACTGGATCTTCCACAAAGACATCAACAAACACTTCCATGCTGCTGCTAAACGCTCTAGAAACCTTAGCTTCCAGGGTTACAATAGATGATTGAGGTATTGGACGCTTGAACGAAACATTATTAACTGAAGCGGTAACCACAACGCGTTTGCAATGGCGGTGTGCGGAAACACTTGCAATTACATCCATCCAGGCCAATAACTGACCACCAAATAAATTACCGAGGGTGTTCGTATCATTTGGAAGTACAACATAGGTCGTGATTGAAATGGATTCTTTGGCGGTTTTTGATTTCATGAGGTAAAGATAGTTAAATGAACTTTAACACCCCTTTCGCGTTTGACTTGAAAGAATAAAATCGTATTTTAGCACGGAAAAACTAGAAACATGAAGCACCTGTACACCTTATTCGCTGCGTTTTTTGTATTAAGCATAAGCGCTCAAGTGAAAACAAAAAACTCCTTTGACCCAAGTAATTCCCGAGAAGGTGAAACGGTAGAATATTGCCATCAACACAAAAAAATGGCCGCTTTGATGCAGAATCCAGAATATCAGTATCACCGCATGATGGATTCCCTGGAAGAAATACAGCTTGCTAAAAAGCCAATTCAAAAGGCAACTATATATAAAATTCCGGTGGTTTTTCACGTGTTGCATAACAACGGTGTGGAGAATATTTCCGACGAGCAAATCTATGACGCCATTGAAAAAATGAACCGAGACTATCGACTGCTAAACTTAGACGCCAATAATGTCCATGCTGAATTTCAAGGAATGCCAGCAGACATTGAGGTTGAATTTTTGTTAGCTACTAAAGCACCGAACGGCCAATGTTTTAAGGGGATTACACGAACGCTTTCTCCTATGAGTTATCAGGGGGATGATGGTGGGGATCAAGTAGCGGCCATCATTGCTGGAAATGATGTGTTTAACGGTACATGGCCGGGAAACAAGTATCTTAATGTGTTTGTTTGTGGAGATATTGGTGGTGCCGCTGGATACACCACAAAACCATCCGGATGGTCAGCAACGCAAATGACTAATGGCATTTGGATCTTACATGATTATGTAGGCTCAATAGGTACCAGTTCAATCGGTTCAAGCCGCACCATGACCCACGAGGTAGGTCATTGGTTGAACTTGGATCATACGTGGGGTCCTAACAATAATCCAGGAACTGCTTCCAGTTGTTCAACGGACGACAATGTACAAGATACACCGAATTGCATTGGTGTACAGGCGTGCATTATGAGCTCAAACACCTGTAATTCAGACAACGCCTATTGGGGTTTTGATATCCGCGACAATGTCGAAAACTACATGGATTATTCCTATTGCTCCAAAATGTTCACCCAGGGTCAGAAGACACGCATGAGAACGGCTTTGCAAAGCAACAATACGGGAAGAGCCAATGTGGTTTCTCAGGCAAATTTAACTGCGGTAGGAGCAGGAATTACCCCTTATTTGTGTAAGGCGGATTTCTCATCTACGCGCACTACCATTTGCGTTGGGGACACACTCCAATTTGCTGATGAATCCTATAATTTAGTGAACGGGTGGAATTGGACGTTTGCCGGGGGTACTCCTGCAACTTCTTCGGTTCAAGACCCCACCGTTTCCTACAACACACCGGGTGTTTACAACGTTTCATTAACAGCAACAGACGGTGGGACTTCAGACTCTGAAGTGAAAAATAATTTCATTCGTGTGTTACCTGCGCCAGCAAGTCTTCCGTTTTGGGAGGGATTTGAATCGTATGCTTCCTTGAATAACCTGATCAATTGGGAAGTGATTAACCAAGAGAATAACAATACATTCACTATTGAAAACACCACCGGTTACTCCGGAAACCAATGTGCGAAATTGGTGAATTTTGGTCAAGCAGCCTCCAATGTTGATGAGTTAATCAGTTCTCCCATCGATTTGTCGGTGGTTCCAGCAAATGGAACAGTTACCCTAAGTTTCCGTTACTCGTACAGGAAAAAATTAGCAGCAGACTACGAATACCTCAAGGTATTTATCACAGGAGACTGTGGGGAAAGTTGGGTGCAGCGTAAAACCTTAGGCGGTTCTCAGTTGAGTTCAGTGGCAGTGGCTAGCGCATGGAAACCAGCAACCCAGGCAGATTGGGCTACGGTACACATGACGAATGTCACCAGTAACTATTTCGAGCAAAACTTCCGTGTGAAATTCCGATTCGAAGGGGAAGGGGGAAATAACTTTTATTTAGACGACATCAATCTTTACAGCGGTTCACCGTCCAATACAATAGTGTTAGGGGTTAATGAAGACCAAAACCTAAGCAACATTTCCTTGTTTCCAAATCCGGTTCAAAATGAACTGTTGATCACCTATACTGCTACTTCTGCCTCGGAGCTTACTGCAACAATTGTGGATATGGCAGGAAAACAGGTACAAGCCCATCGCATCCAGTCTAATTCGGGTCAGAATATCATCATGATGGACACGAAAGAACTTGCTGCAGGGAAATATACCCTGTTACTATTGGGAAATAATGGAAAAACAACGCTTCCATTTATAAAGTACTAATTCAAGTAGTCCCTTATTTTTTTTGCTAAGGCTTTTCCGAGCTTTTGGTCCTGTTCGTCGATGCTGGCCTTTTTAAATTGTTTAAGGCTTGGAAAATGCATTTGAATTTTTTCGCGAGATTTGTCGCCAATGCCCGGAATTTCATTGAATTCAGAGACTAAAAAGGAGTTGCTCCGTTTATTTCGGTGATGCGTTATTCCGAAACGGTGGGCTTCGTTTCGGATGTGCTGAAGTAAAAGGAGTCCTGGATTGTTTCGATCTAAAAGGATGGGATAAGTATCCCCTGGGAAAAAGACTTCTTCAAGTTTTTTTGCTAAGCCAATTACAGGAATGTTACCCCTTAGATTTAAGGATTCCAGCGCCTCGATAGCGGCAGAGAGCTGCCCTTTCCCACCATCAATCACAATAAGGTCGGGTAAGTCTCGGTCTTCTTCCAACATGCGTTTATACCGCCGATGAACGATTTCTTTCATGGAAGCAAAGTCATCCGGACCAACCACCGTTTTTATATTAAAGTGCCGGTATTCGGAGGCGGAGGGTAATCCATTCTTAAATACCACGCATGCAGCAACAGCGTTGGTTCCTTGAAAATTAGAATTATCGAAACACTCTATATGAATGGGCGGGGCAGGTAAGCGCAACCCGAGTTGTAGCTGTGCAATGCGTTCACGAACATTCACTACAGTTTTAGGGGCCTCTGTTTGATTGGTTCGGTGTTTTATGTTTTTTAGTGAAAACGTTACCAATTCCATTTTTTCACCGCGAAGGGGCTTACTAAAATGAAAACCGGGAAGGTCATTCGTGATGTCGATATTACTTATAATTTCATGCTCTTGGCTATTGAAACCCATATGAAGTTGATGCCAAATGATTTTAGCAAGATCATCCATGGTTTCATTGATGGGAAGAGTTACTTGATCGGATACGGAGAAATCTACGCGCCCTTCTCGAACCCATAGATAATTGTAATAAACCAAGTTAGCCTCTTGTGAAAGGGTTAATACATCGCAGTTTATTTTTGGATTATTTACCATCACGGATTTTGCGTGGTATCCTTCAAGTGCTTCCAATTTCGTCTTTACTACCTGTGCTTGCTCAAAAGCCAAGTTACTTACATGTTCGCTCATTTGCCGTTTAAGCGCTTGAATCAAGGTAAAGGTCTTCCCCTTAAGAAGCATGCGGATTTCTGCGATATACCCCTCGTAAAGTTCATTAAGCGACGCATTAATGCACGGACCATCACAGCGTTTCAAATGATATTCCAAGCATACTTTGTATTGTTTGCGTTCAATGGCTTCCACTGATAAATCTAAGGAACAGGTCCGAATCGGATATAACTCGTGGATAATATCCAAAAGCTGCCTATGGATTCTACCCTTTGGATAAGGCCCAAAGTACTCATCTTTATTTGCATAACGTGTGCGCGTGATAAA
>DBCM01000056.1:0-8152 GCA_002293045.1 Flavobacteriales bacterium UBA958
TAGATTTTTTGCTGTTCCACGGACACTGAGTCCTCCCCGGCGGACCGCAGGACGTATCGAAGGGTGAGTGGAAAAAGTAGGGGGATTCTTTGTACTTGTATTGAGTTAATCGAAATATCAAGACAAAAGAAAGGTTCATTGACCCATTATGTCATACCAATTTCATCAGTGACTTGGGTTGTCAATCGGGGAGCGTAGGTTTGTGAGCTTATTAATTAACCCTTTAACATTTATACTATGCTTGGTGCTATTCCTAATCCTAAAAAATCCTTTGAATTGGATTTTGATCACAAGAGTGTGATGAACTCATTTACATTCATTCCCGTATTAAATACGAAGTACAAATTTTTATCAGGAAATGACCTACTAAAAACTTACCGATTTGAGGCCTTCGAATTCCTGAGTTTGGGTATTTATGCGGATTTAACCGTTAATTCTATTTCTGAGAACAAATCACGAATTGAAATTGAAATATCTCGTAAGATTGGTGCATTCGATCAAGCGCATGAAGTTTCCAAAGCAAACGATCACATCAATGTTCTTGCGACCTTGATTACACAAAGCTTGCAGTTGTCTCCTGAACAGAAGGAACAAATGCAACTTAAAACAGTAAATAATATGGTGGAAAAGCCGGTTCAAAGTAAGTCAACCATGATTCTTATTACCTTATTTTTAGGTTCCTTGGGCATTCATCGATTGATGCTTGGGTATTCAAATTGGTGGTTAATGCTACTCACCTTTGGAGGCTTCGGATTATGGACACTTATAGATTTGATTAATATTGCTTCGGGAAAAATGAACATGGCCGACGGTACAGCCCTACGTTGATTTTTAATGGAGGAATTGAAATCCAATCAGTTTAATGGCCAAATTAAGGATTAAATAGTAACGTTTTTTTATTTCGATTTACAACATGGTTGATAGGTTCTAGGTACAACCTATGACATGATTCGAAAGGCTCTTCAAGAGCTACTCAGGGACCGCACCCGAAGAATATTATTTTTTAATTAAAGCGGTCTGATTTCCCACTGAAGCCTAGGCGAAGGTGGGAAGGGCCGCTTTCCCCACCAACGTTACCTTCCGATCAAAACGCATCGTTTGTGCATCTCCCATCGCGCTGTAATCGATGTTCCGTTCGTCTAAGGAAGCTCTTAAGGCCTTCAAATATCCTTGTCGAGCTATTCCAAAGGCCCGCAATCCTACCGATTGATTGAAGCGCGCGATTATTGCATCGTCGCTCAGGGGTTCGAGGTCTTTTTTAAAGTATTCGTAATATTCGATGGGCGTCATGAGCTGTTTCAAAAAGCAATTTAAAACGATTGCTATTAGCTAAGTTACGGAATTACATGAATATTATGGCTCATTTAATATTCTATGGGTGTGCCTTTCGATCTCCACTAGGTGCAAAGTTCCCTGAGCTTGTCGAAGGGCGCACCTAGTGGAGATCATATCCCTTAAACATGCACCAAAGGCAAGCTTAAAGACAAATCACTTCCTCCCTTTCGCTTGCGCTAAAGCTTTAGCGAAGGCGCAGAGTGAGGATAAAGGAGGGTGACCAAATCGCATGTTACACCGATGTTACGATTATAGCACCGAATTGACCTGCTATAATCGGCTGATAGTTATCAGGGTCATCCCCCTTAGTCCCCCTTCAAAGGGGGAAAATGATCGAAGGGTGAGTGGAAAAAGTAGGGGAATACCTCCTTTCAGTCGGTGGACCCAAGGGTGGGCCTTGAGAAAAAGCTCAACTTCCTCCGGTAAGGTTAAGTGTAATGCTGTTCCTCGGACCCTGAGCTTCCACCGAAACTTCAGTGAAGGTGAAAGTAGTCCGCAGGACGTATCGAAGGGTAAGTGGAAAAAGCAAAAACCCTAAGAAACTTGATACTTCCTAGGGTTTTCTATTTCCTACAGCCATATAGGACGTGTCGTTAACGAAGCGTTTCGCGGTCTGGACGGGACTCGAACCCGCGACCCCCTGCGTGACAGGCAGGTATTCTAACCAACTGAACTACCAAACCGTTTTTTCTACCATTTCTGACTATCGCAACAGCGATATTCGAAAAACGTATGCTCCGTAAAGCGGTCACAAAAGTAGATTATTTTTTTATTTTACACAAGAATTAACCATTTTTTTAATTTTAATTTGAAGCTTGTGACTAATTTTAGACTCAATTGCTTTTACCAATAATTTAAACCGTGTGAATCGCTTAACCAATCTTATTTCTCGAAACAAAAAATGGATCAAACGCATCGGTGTTACATTGATTTTGATTCCTGTGTTGGTGTTTGGTCTTTTGGTGGGGATTCTATACACCAAACAAGATTATTTTGTCGCGTTGGCGCTGGAACAAGCCAACAAAGATTTTAATGGTAAAATAGAAGTAGGGGGGAGCCACATCGCGCCCTTTGCCAATTTCCCCAATATTTCGATTGATTTAGAGCACTTAAAAATATACGAATCTAAGGCTGATAGCGCGGCGTGCTTACTCCACCTTAAAGATACCTACCTTGGATTTGATCTGACAAAGTTATTGTCCGGTGAAGTGGTCGTTAAGAAGATCAAACTCAGCGCTGGAACAATCGACATACGTCAACATAAAGATGGATCCTTCAATATCGCCAATGCACTTGCGTCTAAGGTGCCAAGCGAGGAGGTTTCTGAAGATTTACACTTATCCTTAGAATCGATCACCTTGGATAACGTAGATATTTCTAAACTCAATGAGTCGAATGGCCTGGCAGTGGATTTACTCATTAAAAAAGCAGAGTCACGCTTTCGTTCGAATGACAAGGGCATTGATTTTGAGTTGGATTCCGATCTGAAATTGAGTGTGATTAAACATCGAGATACCACCTTCTTTAATAACAAGCACCTCGAGTTTCAAACGGAATTTTCTTACCTAAATGACGGAAGTACGTTGAAATTTAAAGAAACCTCTGTGGCTTTTGAGAATACCTTGTTAGATTTTAATGGAAGCATTCACTTAACGAAAGACCTTTTTGTTGATTTGAACCTGAAAGGGCATAAACCAGATTTTAATTTGTTTTTGTCGTTGGCGCCACCCGAACTGAGTGAGGCGCTTAAGGACTTTGATAACCAAGGTAAAATCTATTTCAATGCGTCCGTCAAAGGCAATACGGCCAATGGCCGACAACCCGCAATCAATGCGCACTTTGGATGCAAAGAAGGCTTGTTGGAAAATACCCTGACACATAAAAAAATGAAGGAGCTCACCTTTAAGGGCTCTTTTACAAATGGGTTAAAGCGCGATGTTTCCACGATGGAATTTATGCTAAACGGATTTCATGTCCGGCCCGAACTGGGCGTGTTCAATGCCGATTTGAAGGTTAGTAATTTTATAACGCCTGAAATTGACATGCGCATTGATTCTGAATTAGATCTTGCGTTTTTGGGTAAATTCAGCAATGTGAGTCAGCTGAAAAACATGGGGGGCAGGGTGGCCCTCGAAATGCGCTTTCATGATATCGTTGATTTAAACCACCCAGAGCTCGCAGTACGACGTTTGAATGAAGCGTATTATTCCAAGCTTAAGATTGAGAATTTTCATGCGAATTTCCGGGAACTCCCACATCCCATCAAGCACTTGAACTTGGAAGCAGTGGCGAACGGGCATCAGGTCGACATCAAGCAATTCAACCTGAGTTATGGGGCCTCAGACCTTTCGATTGATGGGTATTTAAGCGATCTTCCCGCCTTGCTTCATCATACCGATGTTCCAATCGAACTCGCCCTGGATGTAAAGGCAAATCACCTCAACTTTGCAGATTTTTCAACGGATCCCAAAGCAAAGGAGAATGCGGCAGAACAATTGGATAAGGTCCATTTTAAGTTTAAAGCCAACAGTTCGGCAAAAGCATTGATCGAATCCCAATATTTACCGCGTGGAGAATTTACGGTAAGCGGGTTTCATGGGAAATTCAAGCATTACCCGCATCGGCTTCATGACCTAACCTTGGCGATGCATGTAGATGACACCGATTTAACGCTGAATGAGTTACGGGGATTTGCAGATCATTCAGACATTCAAATGACAGCTAAGGTGCATCACTACGATTTTTGGTTTAAACCCTCATTGAATGGAGAAGCTTCTGTTACCTTGGGATTGAATTCGAATCACCTGATTTTGAAGGAGTTGTTTTACTATGCCGGGCATAATCATTTACCCAAGGAATATCAAAGAGAGGAAGTATCCAAGCTGACGTATCAAGGGCACGCGACCCTTGGATTTCATCACGGGAAATTAACCAAAGCTAAGCTATTGACCGATAAGCTCAGTGCCAAACTCACTTCACATCCCTTGGCGCTTCATCATTTTTCTGGCGGTGTCATTTGGCATGCAGATAAATTGGAGTTTTCGCACCTCAAGGGGGCCATAGGAACTTCCGACTTTGAGTTGAATGGTGCGTATCATTTGAATGACCCAACACACAGAAACTCAATCCAATTTAAGGCAAAGCAACTGAATCTTGATTCCTTTGTAGCACATGCTGAGGGCAGCGCAACGCCTGTAAAGGGAAGCACTCACGATAAGGTACCCAGCCTGTACGACTATGAATTCCCCAACCTCGATCTTACGCTGGATGTCGGGCATTTTGTGTACGCGCCTTATGATGTAAAAAATCTTCACGTGGATGCACAAGTGTACAGTGACCACCACATAATGTTGAATCACCTTCGTTTGCAAACCGCAGAAGGTTCGATGTCGGGTTCCGGTACCTTTAGTGGGAGGGATAAAAAACACATTTATTTTTCGCCTCACCTCACGATTCATCACTTGAACTTGGATAAATTCATGGTAAAGTTTGATGATTTCGGGCAGGATCATTTGGTCTCGGAAAATTTGCACGGATACGTAGAGGGTACCCTAAGTGGTAAAATTCACATGCACGCCGATTTCGTTCCTAAACTCGATGATTCTGAGCTGAAGATGAACCTTACGGTAATCAATGGTCGGCTTGAAAATTATGCGCCCTTGGTAGATTTGGGCAGCTATTTCGAAGATAAGGACGTTTCGAATGTCGCGTTTGATACCTTGAAAAATAACTTTACGCTGAAGAATGGAGTAATGACCATTCCCGAAATGCTCATAGCCAGCACGTTAGGTTACTTGAAAATTTCAGGTACGCAAGAAATCATTGGAAAAATGAATTTGGATTATCAGGTGGGAATTCCATGGAAAATGATCAAAGACGTGGCAAAGAATAAGCTTTCACGTAACAAGGATCAAACCGAAGGTTCCAATGAAATTATTACAGCTGCAGAAGATTCAAAGTATCTTTATTTCAAGGTAAAAGGGGATTTAGATAATTTTGAGGTCAATTTAATCAAACGAAAAAAGTGAGCATCAGAGAGGTAAGATACGTGTTGGTTTTTATGTGGATGCTGATCCGGATGAATGTGTTGGCTCAACCTGCGAATACCGAGGTGGTAGATGATTCGGTGTACACGGAAACTCCGGTAGCAGTTGTGCAAAAGGTATTGGTCATTCCACCGTTTCAATTAATTAACCCTGACACCTTGACATTGGGTGAGCACGATGAATTGGTGTGTGATTCGTACACCGCTCTCGGTATGCCCTATGTGTATGACGCGCTACATTCGTTCAACGCCAGAAGGATGGATAAGTTTGGTGGCTACTTGAACGTGAAAATTAATCAAGGACTTGAAAACATTCGCAAAAAAGGATTCAATTCCGATGTCAAGCACTTGTACATTCAAATCAATCCGAAAACACTCACCGTGCATTGGATTGCGGTGGTCGGTCCAAGCGAAGATGGAAAGTGCTATGTACGTGTTGATAGTCGGGGTTCAGCCGGTGGGGGATTGCCCGCAGTGAACAAGCAGCTTCCACGCATGCACAATTTGTACCCAACACTTACCGCGGTAAAGTTGTTGGAATTCAACGAAAACGTGATCAAATGCTACGATTGGAATGGGAATCGCTTGGATTCGGCTTGTTCTGTTGTGAACATCCAACAACATTTCTTTAAATATTACGACAGCCAGATTGGCAATTCCATTACTCTGGAAGAGTACGTCGCCAAATATCCCTACACCACCGAGGGTGAACTCTTGCCCGGGACCAAGAAATTTGTAGCTCCCAAATATCGAACGTACAAAGTAAAATCAGGAGACAGTTTATCTGTTATTGCTGCAAAATATCATACCAGCGTTTCTAAAATTAAAAAAGCCAACGGTTTGCGTTCTGATTTGATTCGCATCGGACAAGTATTGAAGATTCCAACCTAGGGCTTACTATGATCGATTCACTGGAACTCATACACCGAAAACAGCAGATTTTTGATCACGGTCCGATGTACAACGAATTTGTGCATGACGCCCTGATTCATGAGCCATGGAATGCCTACAGTTCCTTATTCTTTTTTATTCCCGTTATTTTTTGGTTGATTTATTTGCGGGGTATGTATCGAACCTATGGCATCATTACCGCATTGTTACCCGTACTGTTCTTAAATGGCTTGGGATCTACCTTATTCCATGCCTTTCGAGCATCCAATTGGTTTTTACTTTTGGATTGGCTTCCTGCAGCGCTCATGACCTTAATTTTATCGATCTATTTCTGGCATCGAATAACACGGAAAGTATGGAAATCGGTTGCTGTGGTTTGTGGGTTTTATGTCTTGGCTTTCACGATGGTTAAGGTGCTTTCTCAACATACTGGCCTTTCAGGTCCGAGCATTGGCTATTTCTTTACGGGAGCAGCTTTTTTAGTACCAGTAATCATCGATTTAAAACGCAATCATTGGAAACATGGGTGGTTATACCTGCTTTCCTTGTTCTTCTTAGTGCTTGCGCTGCTCTTTCGAATCCTGGATTATCCCACGCCGAATCCCTTTCCGTGGCTACCCCAAGGCACCCATTTCCTATGGCACATTACAAGTTCCTTGGCGGTTTTTACGCTGGGCTTTTATATCTATAACACCACAGATAGAAATCGCTTAAAGAAAAATTAAAGGAGGTTTTTTCTTGACTTAACTTAAGTACAGAATACATGATTTAACTTTAGGGAATGAAGTTTTTCCTATTTTTCTTCCTCTTTTCTAGCTTTTCCGTGTATGCTCAGCAGGTAATTAGAGGGCCGTATTTGCAGACACCAACAGAAAATAGCATGATTGTCATGTGGCGCTCGAATGTTGCTACGAATTCCACGGTCTGGTACGGAACAGATGCTAACCAATTGAATCAAACAGCAGCGGGGAATAGCAATGCCATCAACCATACTGTGCAGCTTTCGGGATTGCAGCCTTACACAAAGTATTACTATGCGGTTGGCGACCAATCCATCTATGGGGGAGGAAGTGCCCAACATTTTTTCTACACCGCTCCCGTTATTGGTTCCCAAGATTCCATTCGTATTTGGTCTATCGGGGATTTCGGAAAGGGAAATGCTGGGCAAATTGCGGTGAAAAACTCCTATTTAAACTGGACCGGAAATAAGCACACGAATGTTTGGTTATGGCTGGGCGACAACGTATACAACGATGGGAAGGATTCAGAGTATCAGGACAAGGTGTTTGGTTTAGCGGGATTTAGCGATATTTTCTCTTGGTTGCCGTTTATGCCGACACCGGGAAATCACGACTATAATGAAATTTGGGAAGAAAGTGCTTTTCTCGGAATTCCGTATTCAAATATTCCACTGGAAAATCACCAGGGTCCTTACTACGACATTGTTGATGTTCCGGAACAGGCCGAGGCAGGCGGGTATCCATCCAACTTGGAGGTCTTCTATTCGTTTGATTATGGGAACGTTCATTTTATCTCCTTGAACTCGGAAGTGTATGATTTTTTGAATACCGGAACGGGGGTGCAACGAATGATCGACTACATTCACGACGATTTGTCGCAAAATAACAGCGATTTCACCATTGCTTATTTTCATCAACCACCCTACTCCAAAGGATCGCATGATTCGGACGAGGCTCAAGAATTGGTAATGAAAACCATGAGGGAGGATGTCATACCGGTTTTAGAATCATACGATGTTGACATTATCGTATGCGGTCACAGCCACGTGTATGAGCGAAGTTTTTTAATTAAGAATCACTACGGTAACAGCGGTTCTTGGGATCCGGCCTCACAATTGGTCAACGGAACAAACGGCTCCAT
>DBCM01000056.1:8251-9312 GCA_002293045.1 Flavobacteriales bacterium UBA958
TCCGATGGTCCGATGAATCACCCCATCTTTTGCCACGGAGACAATGGTGCGGGAGTAACAGGCTCTTTTGTGATGGACGTGTACAGAAACCGTTTGGATGGAAAGTATTTGCGTTCTGATGGTACCATTCAAGACGAGTTTACTATCCTCAAGAAAAATATTCCGTCGATAAACATCATCGACACCCTCTGTCTTGGAGAAGCAATGACCCTTTCAGCTGTGTTATCGGGTGGATCAGATTCCTTAAGCATTCTTTGGGATGGCACCGGGGAAACACAAAATCACATAACGGTTAATCCCATACAATCGAGTGTTTACACATGCAATGTAACGGATCATGTAACGGGGCAGCAAAGCACCTCGAGCTATCAAATTCATGTACAGGAATGCGTAAACAAAGTAGAGGGCTCCATCCTAAAACCGTTTATCTTGTTTCCAAATCCCAGCAAAGGAAAGGTTGAAATCTACGCGGAAGAGGTCATTCAAACGTTACGCGTGATTGACGAACAAGGTAAAGTCGTCTATCAAATGTCCCCTCAAAAAAATGTACTCTCGCTGTCTTTGTCTCATCTTCCGGCAGGGAATTACACCTTCGAAGCTACCCTTTCGAGCGGGACCCACAGAAAATCACTGATTTTGGCGCCATAATTAAAAGGGTACATCATCATCATCATCCTTGATGTCACCCAAGGTAAAAATCCGAAAAGACTCGTCTTCTAAATAGACGCGCTTGCCCGGATGTTTAAAGGTGAATTGTGTCTTGAAATTTGTGCATTCGAACACGCTGAGAATTCCTTGATCGTTTCGGTGAAACAACAAATGCATGTGTGCTTTGCTTTTATTTCCTACAAAATAAAAACCGGTAGAGGTAGGGAAACATTTCGTGCATTTTCCTTGAATTACATTCAATTGTTCATCCCCTTGGTCTTTGAAATATTCAAAGGCTCGACCCAAACGCCTGAGTAAATCTTGATGTTCTCCTGGGTCATCTTCTGGCATTTCTTTCAGTAAAAGTTCAACCATTTCCAGGTCGAGTTCTTGAATAAAATGGCGCAGGGCGT
>DBCM01000147.1 GCA_002293045.1 Flavobacteriales bacterium UBA958
TTTGAAGTAAGAGATTGATTGCTCTCGAATCGCGGTGGCTGTAAAGTCCTATTGGTTGATTTCTCTTATTTTTACCCTATGAAATTACTTTTCGCAACACAAAACGAACACAAAGCTGCCGAAATCCGAGCCTTATTGCCATCGGGGTTTGAATTACTGAGTCTCAATGACATTGAGTTTAACCAAGAGATTCCAGAAACAGCAGAGACCCTGGAAGGAAATGCACTGCTCAAAGCAATAGCAATCTTTGAACATACGGGAATTCCATGCTTTGCGGATGATTCAGGCTTAGAGGTAGTGTTTTTAAACGGTAAACCTGGCGTGCATTCAGCGCGCTTTGCAGGTCCTGAGAAAAATGACCGAGCTAACAGCGAAAAATTACTTTCCCTGCTTGAACATGCCCCCCATAGAAATGCGCAGTTTCGCACCGTAATTGCTTATGTTGATGGAACCGAACCACGGTATTTCAAAGGCATGGTTAAAGGGACTATCCTGACTGAGTTTAGAGGAGATCAGGGCTTTGGGTATGACCCTATTTTTCAACCCATCGGATGGAATAAAAGTTTTGCGGAAGTTTCTACCGCTGAGAAAAATAGCATCTCGCATCGTTCGCGAGCCTTTAAGCAGTTTTTAGAGCACCTCCATGCTGTGAATAAAATTTAAGGCTTTTCTTTCTTTTCCCGTTTTGCATCCGAAGTGAATTCTGTACTTTCGTAGAAAGACTTTCACCATGCATTTTTCACAAGAATTAGCGGATCGCTTTGTGCGCTATGTGCGCATCGATACCGAGGCAGATCCGAACTCCATCAGTTTTCCTTCCTCTGAAAAACAAAAAGACTTAGGCCGCTTACTGACCCAAGAACTGATAGAAATGGGGGCATCTGACGTTGAAATGGACCAATGGGGCTATGTGTTTGCTACCATTCCATCAAACTCAGCAAATCAAAACTTACCAACCATTTGTTTCTGTTCACACATGGATACCGCACCCGATTGCAGCGGCAAAGATGTGAAACCAATCCTTCACCGCGCTTGGAATGGGTCGCCAATCACTCTGCCAGAAGATACGACTCAAGTAATTACGGTAGAAAATCAACCCTATTTAAACGGTAAAATTGGCCAAGATGTAATTACCGCTTCTGGTTTAACCTTGTTGGGTGCTGATGATAAAGCAGGCATTACCATCATAATGGAACTCGCGAAACATCTGTTATCACATCCAGAGATCCCACACGGTAAAATTCGTATTCTATTTACACCCGATGAAGAAGTGGGTCGTGGTGTAGAACATCTGGACATGAAAAAACTCGGTGCAGATTATGGCTATACACTGGATGGGGGTCCTTTGGGTGAAGTGGAGGATGAAACATTTTCTGCCGATGCGATGACCTTCACTTTTACAGGGGTAAGTGCACACCCTGGATATGCGAAAGGGAAAATGCAACACGCCATAAAAATGGCCAGCGATTTCGTAGCGGCCTTGCCAAGCGATCGATGGTCTCCTGAAACTACCAGCCACCGCGAAGGATTTGTTCATCCTACAGCCATTTCTGGAAGCTTAGAGTCTGCTTCCGTATCTTTTATTTTAAGGGATCACATGACGGCTAAGCTCACGGAGTATGCAGACCAATTAGTGGCCTTAGCGAATGAGGTACTTTCCAACTATCCTGGCGCGCGCATGTCGCATGAGCGTGTGGAACAATACCGAAATATGAAAGAAATATTAATCGACTGTCCCTTCGTGACCGATTATGCCGTGGAAGCCATGGAAAAGGCGGGAATCACCCCAAAACGATCGATTATCCGCGGTGGAACAGATGGTTCTCGCTTATCCTTTATGGGCTTGCCTTGTCCGAATATATTTACCGGAGAAATGGCCATTCATTCGCGACAAGAATATGTGGTGGTTCAGGATATGCAGGCCGCAGTGAACACCTTAATTGAGTTGGTTCAACGTTGGGAAAATCACAGCTAATGGAGTTTAAAGCCTTACAAAAGAAAATTAAAGCCAAGGAATTTGAGCCCGTTTATCTGCTGCATGGAGACGAATCATATTACATTGATAAGTTGGTGGATTTATTTGAGGATACGGCGCTTGAACCTCATGAACGTGATTTTAACCAACAAGTAATTTATGGAAGAGAAGCTGATTTATTGAGCTTGATCGGGGTGCTCAAGCAATACCCAATGATGGCGGAGCGACGGCTTGTCATTTTAAAAGAAGCCCAGGAATTCAAGCAATTGTTAGAATTAGAAAGCTACCTCAACGAATCGGTCTCTAGCACCGTTTTTGTCATTGCACATAAATATAAATCGGTCGATTCGCGGACTAAATTCGTGAAACTTGCGCAGCAACATGGCGTAGTTTTTAAGGCTGAAAAAATTAGGGATTATCAGCTTCCGGAATGGATTACTTCCCTCCTGAGTTCCAAAGGATTTACGCATACATCGAAAGTCCCGCATATTCTTGCCGAGTCCATAGGGAATGATTTATCAAGAATCTCCAATGAGATCGATAAATTAGCGATTGTACTGCCTGAAGGTCAAAAAATTGATGAGGCCCT